>JANNJE010000305.1:0-2208 GCA_031405735.1 Armatimonadota bacterium
ATTTTATCGGCGATCTTCATGGAGTGGCTCGAGTTGTTGAATCCATGATCATCGTTTGCGAGGCTAAAGCTGACCTTGATGTCGGATTCGATCTTGCTTGGGAAATCGCCGAACAGCATGGCCTCGCCAAATGCATTTTTGTCAACAAGCTCGAGCGAGACAATGCCGACTTTGAAGGCTTGATGACGACCCTTCATGCCAGATACGGGCGGCAGGTCGTGGACGTACAGATTCCAATCGGCCACCAAGCCGCATTTTCGGGAATCCTCGACCTTTTAAATATGAAAGTTTACAAGGGTAAGGATCGCGGAGTAGAAATCGAGGAAGTGCCATCGGGCTACAAAGAAGAAGCAGAGAGACTGCGAGAAAAGGCGATGGACGCCGCAGCCGAAGGCGACGACGATCTTGCAATGAAGTACTTGGAAGGCGAAGAGCTGACGACCGAAGAAATTGAGCACGGGCTGCTCGTAGGGACTGAAACTGGAAAGGTTGTTCCCGTGCTTGTGGGCTCCGCAATGTCTGGAATTGGAGTGGCAACCCTACTTGACAGAATCGTTGGCGAACTGCCGTCCCCTGTTGATGTTCCAAAGGTTTTTGACGAGAAACCTATGATCGCTGATCCTTCTGGGCCGCTCGCTGCTTTTTGCTTCAAAACTACAGCCGACCCTTATGTTGGCAAGATCAATTTTGTCCGTGTTTTTAGCGGAAAAATTAAGGCGGACGATCATGTTTGGAATGTGAATCGCGAAAAAGATGAGCGTTTGCACAATCTCTACTTTGCACATGGCAAGGGCCAAGAAAGTGCAACAGAAGTCTTTGCAGGCGATATTTGTATCGTTGCAAAATTGCAAGACACTCATACTGGTGACACCTTCAGCACAGTAAAAGATAAAATTCAGCTTCCACCAGTTCATTTTCCAGACGCGATTTATCGCGTCGCAATTAAGCCTGTAACAAAGGCCGATGAAGATAAACTCGGACCGGCGCTAACTAAATTGCTCGAAGAAGACCCGACGCTTCGATACATTCGCGACCCGGCAATTCACCAAGAAATTTTGGAGGGAATGGGCGACATTCACCTTGACACAGCCATCGAAAAACTCAAGATTCGATTTGGCGTTAGCGTTACGGTTGAAGAAGCGAAAGTCCCCTATACAGAGACCATTAAAAGCACCGCGAAAGCCCAAGGTCGTCACAAGCGTCAAACTGGCGGCAAGGGCCAATTTGGCGATTGTTGGCTTCGTTTGGAGCCGCTTGAGCGGGGCAAGGGCTTCGAATTCGGCAATGAAGTCGTCGGCGGTTCTGTTCCCAAAAACTTTATTCCAGCAATTGAAAAGGGCATCGTTGAGGCTCTCGAGGGTGGTGTTCTGGCCGGCTTCCCTATGACGAACGTGAAGGTGACCATCTACGATGGCAGCTACCACGATGTGGACTCATCTGAAATGGCTTTTAAGATTGCAGGCTCACTAGCATTCAAGGCGGCAGCAGCGGCAGCTCAGCCGACGATTCTGGAACCCATCCTAGAACTCGAAGTGGATGTTCCTGACGAAAACGTGGGCGACGTTGTTGGCGATCTAAATGGCAGGAGAGGGCAAATGCATGGCATGGAACCTGCTTCCCCAGGGAAAACAAGGGTTCGCGCAGCGGTACCCATGTCTACGATGATGCGCTACGCACTTGACCTTCGTTCCATTACAAAGGGACGAGGACGGTTCAGGCAGAATGTTTCACATTATCAAGATCTACCGCAACCTGAGCAGCAAAAGCTAATCGCAGCGTTTGAAAAGGAAAGAGCTTCGCACGAAGACGATCACTAGGAACTGAAGAAATTGTACGTTCGTCACAGCTCGAACGTACAGCAATGGTGTAATGGTTCATGGCGCTCTAGGCTGCCGAAATCATCATTGTGTCTTGTGCACGGCGCACTTCTTGGTTCAGTACGATCCGAATGACTTCAAGTTGCTCTTCTGGGATGTTGACAGTTGAAAGCACCATAAAGTCAAATTCTGGAACATAGTTGGGAGGCAATGGGAAAGTCGAGAATCCACATTGATGGGCCAATGTATTAGAAGCTGACACGATGTGTGTTGTTTCGTGATTCATCGGATCTTCCATAACGTTGTGGTGATATCGGATAGCGTGGTGTATTTCTTCGGAGAGTCCCCACTTCTCAGCCAATAATCCTCCAACCTCTGTGTGGTCGAATCC
>JANNJE010000306.1:0-4941 GCA_031405735.1 Armatimonadota bacterium
CCGTTGTTTGCCACTACCGGATTTCTGTTTGGTCGTCCGTTTGGTTGTGTCGGCTGTAATTCAATGCCATTTCCAATGTTGCCTCTTAAATTCGGATTCACTGGGGCAAAACCATTGTTCGCTAATAGTCCAGACGAACGGTTTTCAGATTCCGTTATCGTCAGGGTGTAGTTCTTTCCGCCTTTCGCTACCAGTATAAGTGAAAAAGGTGTAATCCCAGTAACTGTTGCCATTTTCCAAGATTCGGAGTGCTTCAAGAACACTCCTTCGCCTGTGACCTTGTTTTCAAGCAATCCCATTGGAACACCGTCAATCTCCGCCATTCCTGTATAAACCCAATTTGGATCTCCACCAGTTAAGATGCTCGGAACAGCGTTCGGGCTTAACGCCGTTTCGGCACCGCCTGAATTCGTCCTTACTACTATCGGCACAAATGCGTCCTTGACAGGCTCTGGAATTCGGTCAAACTTGGCGGTCAAGTCTGCTTCGTTAAAGCCTTCAGGAAGTTTTGACGCAATCGTTGTTGTTTTCTTCTTCGTTGCACCTTTTCGAGCTACCGAATCTGGATTGGTTATTACATAGCCACCAACAGCCACCGATCCGATAAGCATATAGAGTACTGGTCTGCTGATTGTCATATTACGCGTTCACTTTTCCTTTTTTAATTTTTGCTTTTGGAGGTGCCTTTTGAAAAGCCCAGAGCCCGATCACAGCGTTCACCGCAGAACTTGATCCATCAGTGGAAGCCATTTGCACTACATGTACGACAATTTTGTGGTTCGGCGACTCCATTTCTCGGACAAATTGGACAACTTTTGGATAAGCACCTTCTATTGAAACTAGAAACGGCAATCGAATGGTTGCGCCCTCCGTTATCGGCTTTTGAGGACGAAACGATGAAAGTTTGATTCCAAGGCGGTTTGCAACAGCTGTTGTCGCCTCTAAAGTGACTGGCCCGACTTCGTCAGACTTTCCCGTCCACACTCTCTCAGATGCAAATCGTTCTGATTCTTGAACTTCTTGATACAGCGATTGAGCTTGTTTGCGAACTTTTGTTTCTTGCTCTGCTACGGCTTCACCTGTCAAATTGAATTTTGGCATTGGCGTAGCCAAATGGTAAATCAAAATTCCAACCATCGCAAAAACCGAGGTCCCGAGCAATACATTCCAAGGCAAAATAGCTGATTTCTGGTTCATTTCTTGCTCCGTTCTTGCTTAGTTTTGATGGTTGGCAGATTTCCGACGACATGCGAAGAAATTGAAAATTGAACGACGCTCGTGGATTCGATCAATGTTTGATTTGCGAAAGCAAGCTTCGAATCCCGAAATCTCTCGTTCGCGTTCAAGCTTTGAAGATATACGCCCAGAGCTTCATGACTCATTGCCATCCCTCGAAGCATCAACGGCTTGCCTCGTTCGAGGCTCACACCAGTAAGCCAAACGCCATTTGGAACATCATTGCTCACAGCCGTGAAAACATCGCTTATAGGTTGAGCAGGCTGGAAAGCCCGTTTGAGATCGTCATACACTGCGCTAGCAGATGCCTTCTGAGAAACAACGCTATCCCGTTCTTTTGCCCAAGAATTGATGTTTCTAGACGCGGCGACATTTTGCTTGTCAACAACTTGCTGCATTTCATCTCGCTGGTCCCACACAACTGCGCCAACTCCAATGGTCGCTGCAACCATTAGCAATGAAATGCGGGCACGATTTGAAACTGCCGCCTTTTCTCGCTTTGCAACCAACGCGGGCAATTCCAAAATTAACGTGGCAAGGTCTGATGAGTGGTTTACAATGCTTTCTGCAACTGTAGAATTAGACTTCAAATCTCCAATTCGGCTCAATTTTGAACCGATTACTTGAGGTGAACCAAAGCCACTTGCAGCAACTGTTCGTTCAATTTCGGCTGGAAGATCGTCGCTTCCAGCTATTCGGCTGTACACGGTCGTTCCGTCAGAGACTACATCAATGGACGTGCCTTCAAAACCATCCTCAATAACCGTGGCGTGTTTGACGCCCATTTCGGTTGCCAGCAAGCCAGCACCGATCCCTGCGGCAACAGTGCTTTCAATCTGGAATCCTGCCTCATTTGCTTCTTCGTAAAGTTTTTCTAACACTAACACTGGAACTGCGCTGAGAACCGCTAGGCGGCCCTCAGAATTCACATCAGAAGTCAATTTGAAACCGTACGCCAATTCTCCTTGGGCCTGAGGGAAAAGCTGTGCTCCATGCATTTGGACAATTGCAAGCAAATCGGCGGCTTTAGCGTCAGGCAACCGGGTTGCCTTCAAAAACGTAGAGCGGCGACTCAATACAAGTAGCACTTTGCCTTGAACTTGGCCCTTCAGTTCACCTAAATTTGAACCTCGAAACGTTGCTTTTGTAGCCACATTTGTGGCAATAACCGATGAAGGTGACCACTCGATCATCCACGCTATCGGAGTACGTTTCTGGCTCATCGCGCCTCCGCGAGAATTACATCGCCCGTAGTCGTTTCAATCCAATTCCATTTTTCTAACATTGAGCGTTGAGACGATTCCCATGTTGAAGTAACCCTGGCAGTACCATTTGCAATTGTAACTAAGGCTTCTGAGGAATAGATCGAGCCTCGGAAAACGCTTTGGATTCGAACTCGAAACGCACGAGAGCCAACTACAAACGAATCTGCGTTTTGTTGCAGCCATTGCAAATTCACTCCTGGAACGCTAGTTACATCGCCGATTGAGGTGAATCCAGTAGCTTGTCGAGTGAGAATTGCCGTTGTTATATCTGGCGTCGAATTCGGCAACGAATTCAACGCCGCCTCTGACGCTGTATTTAGATTGAGTCGGCCTGTCACTTCTGTAGAAGCATTAACGCTGAGACTATTCAAAATGTTCGCTGAATTCTGCAAGTTCACACCGCTTACCGCTAGAACCTGGCCGAGGGTTGCAAAAGTGCCTTGCGTATTGCGCCGTTGAACAATTGCATTTGCCAATTGCATCTGAATTCCGACCTGAGAAACCTGATCGGCTGTCGCAGTGTTGACGTTCAGGCGAGGCTGCCCACCTGCTCTTGTCCACGGAGCGCGAGAATAGACAGTTGCCAGATTCGATAGGACCGGTCTTGCTTCTTGAGAACCTGAAACCAAAGGTGGAGTGCCCGACTCTTCGGTCGGAAGTTGATCTAGAGTGGCTTGATTCCAGCCTTTGATTAGCAAGAGTTCATCAAGCGATCGGATCGGCTGCAGAGCCGCATTGTAAGGCACTGCCAAATTGTTGTAAAACTCGTCTTTTGCACCTTCAGGTCTTGCATCGAATCCTGGTTGGCGCCAATCTAAAAGGCTATCCACTTGCTCTTGCGTGAGTCCCAAATTCAACAGTTGTTGTTCATTGGCCTGATTCAGATTTACAAATGAGCTTTCATCCAAAATTTGAACCCGAAACGAACCTTCATCCACGAGGAAGTTTTCGCCGTTTTCTTCTCCGAGCAAAAACCATGTATCCGTTTGAAGAACTGTGTTCTCGTCTATTGAAGCCATTTCCGCTAGGACTCGCTGAACAGCGGATTGTGCGATTTGTTTTGCCTGAAGTTCTTCGAGTTCGGCGGTAACTTCTTTGATTTCAGAATTCTGGCTCGCTGCAAAAGAGACGACAAGCATAACTAGCCCAGCAAGAATTGCCAGAACCATGATAAAAGCTGAGCCTTTGCGTTTCCTCATTGCCCACTCTCCGTTTCAACAGGATTATCCGCCGTCACATCACTTCGAGGCAAACGAACGATCAAGACGTGCTCGGTCTCCTCTGTGTCGCCAGCAAGAGTGTAAGTCACCCTCACTAGAGATGGAATTCGTGGCGTCGCCATTGCAGTCGTGTCCCACGTATTGATCCATTGGAGTCCGTCCCAAGCTTCAAATCCAATCGTCTGTATGTTCTCTTTTAGAACCCGTTCGGTTCCACCCTGAGTTTCGTCTCCATCGGCAGGACGTTGAGTTCGCAAGAAGAGCCCAGCGGCATCTGCAGCATCTCCTACGGGAGTTGTTGACAAGCTCAGTTCAGCCAAACCGCCTTGCGGACCAAATGACTCATTTTGAGATTCAAAATCAAGCTCTGAATTTGCGGCGGCACCCGAGGAATGCAGTCCAAATGCTGTAAAAGTCATCGTATCGGCGCGGTCGCCACTATTTCCGGACGCCGGACCATTTCCGCCAACCGAAAAAATGAAGTAGGTATCAGCATTGGTGTCTACGAAGGTGCGCTCGATCAGATCTCGCAAATAGGATTCAAATTTTTGCTCAGCACGATAGACTTCCCGCTGAGGCAGAACGGTTGTGTGGTATCGAACAGCGGCGGAGTACGCCGCCGATGCGCCAATGGTTATCAAAACCATCATCACACTTACGACAAGCAACTCCAAAAGCGTTAAGCCGCGCTTTTTCATGGCGCTGTCGCCCCCGCAGCTTGGCCAACGTTATACAGAAGTGTTGTGACAGTAAACCCACGATTTTCTTCGTCGCCGACTCTTGAAACACTCAGCCGAACAATGAGCAACGCTTCTACTTCTGAAGGCTCCGTTTCAAGATTCCATTGGAGATTTGGACTGCCTTCATCCTCAAAAGTGCCATCCAAAGGGGCGTTTTGAATCTCATCTGTTGCTACTAGCTCGTCCAGTTTTTGATGTGCTAACTGTTGAGTTCGTCTTGAATCTCGCACGTTCACTTCAGTTCGATTCAAAGAAGCTAGGGCCTGCAGACTCCCAACGACTCCTATCGCCAACAATACTACGGCTACCAAAACCTCAATGAGTGAGAAGGCCCGTGGGAGTGCGCGGGCTTGACCGCGCTTTCGTCGACCAGGAAAAGCTGCGCGCGTACTTCCCCTCGGACAAGTCGGTGGACTTCGCATTGCTGCTCGCCGAGCGGCTCTACGGGGTCAAGTTCCGCGAGGACAAGGCCGCCACCTG
>JANNJE010000307.1:0-2330 GCA_031405735.1 Armatimonadota bacterium
TTGTATTTACGAGACTCTGGAGCCCTGCCTTATGTCATTGAAGCGCGAGTCGAAGGAGCAATTTGTCAACATTTGAACTTGGATTTGCCTGATTTGGCACGCAATCAGAGACCGGTTCAGCGAATTCGCTTGCGCAGAACACGCCTCTACGTTCCCGGAAACACTCCAAAGTTCTTTGCCCATTGCGCATTGTTGAAGCCAGATGCAATCATTCTTGACCTCGAAGATGCCGTAGCTGATTCTGCAAAGTTCGCCGCTCGTGCCGTTGTAAGAAGAGCACTTTCGCACGATCTGTTTGGGCAAAGCGAAGTGATGGTAAGGGTCAATGTCGGTAAGGCCGGGCTCGAAGATATCGCAGCACTTGCCAATCATGGCGTCCAAACATTTTTGATACCAAAAGTGGAAAGTGTTACTGATGTAGAAGAAATTGACAAACTTCTAACGAAACTCGATGCACCATGCCAATTGATTGTTTTGATCGAGTCTGCAATTGGCGTGGAGCGTTGCTTCGAGCTTCAGTCAGCCTCAAATCGAATCGTTGGAGCATCTCTCGGACTCGAAGATTATGTGCTGGACATCGGAGCGAAGCGCTCGGAATCGCAAGCTGAAAGTGCCTTCGCCCAATCGAGGCTCATCAATGCGGCTCGTGCGGCAAACGTAGTTCCGCTTGCATCGGTCTTTCCTGGTTTTGAGGACACAAGCCAAATTTTTGCCTATGCCAAAAATGCGCAAAACATGGGATATGAGGGTGTTGGCTGCATTCATCCAAGCCAGATTCGACCGGTTCATGATGCGTTCCGACCCTCCTGTGAAGAAAGCGACGCAGCGAGAAAGGTCGTCCAAGCATTTGAGCTAGCCGCAAAGGACGGGCGTGGCACAGCTAGTGTTGAAGGCAAAATGGTAGATCGCCCTGTCTACGAACGCGCGAAGCGAATACTCGAGCTTGCAGAGGCACCCCGATGAAATACTCGGAATATGCGATAGAGAGACACATTCCGCACGAGCATCAGGGCCGACTATTGAAGCCCTTTGCTGGAATTGGAAAGACAGCGCCGCCTGAGCGATCCGCAGGAAAGTTCTTAAGATCTTGCGCCGAATTCGATCCGTCTGGAAACAAGCAAACATCCGATCTTAAGTCTGCCCTTCTAAAGGCAGGAATTCAAAACGGAATGGTAGTTTCCACTCACCATCATTTGCGAAATGGCGATCATGTCGCCGATCAGCTCTTCGCCGCTGCGGCAGAGCTCGGAATCAAAGATCTCGTCTGGTTTCCTTCTGCCGTGTTTCCTTGCCATGAGTCTCTGATCCCCTACCTTGAAAATGGAACGATCCACCATATTCAAGGGAGCCTAAACGGACCCGTTGGAGACTTTGCATCTCGAGGCAAGATGCGCGATTTGGCAGTACTTCGTTCTCATGGATCGCGTTACAGAGGTATCCAAGACGGCGACATCAGCATAGATATTGCAGTAATTGCTTCCCCTTCGTGCGACCAATTTGGAAACATGACGGGCGCGATTGGCCCTTCGGCTTGTGGCGTTCTCGGCTTTGCTGTTGCCGATGCCGAATACGCTAACCATGTAATCACAGTTACGGATAACCTGGTGCCATTCCCATGCGCGCCTTGGCAAATCGCGGGCAACCATGTGGATCAAGTCGTTGTCGTCGGTTCGATTGGAGACCCTGCTGGAATCGTTTCTGGCACGACGCAGATCACTAGATCACCAGAACGCCAGCACATTGCTGAACTGGCTGTCAGGTTTGTAATCGAGGCAAATATTTTGAAGGATGGCTGGTCGTTTCAAGCTGGGGCAGGCGGAACTTCGCTAGCATTTACTGCTTATGCTTCTCGAGAGATGCGAGAAAGAGGAATTCGCGCTAGTTTTATTCGAGGCGGAAGCACCGCCGTTGCCGTCGAAATGCTCGAATTGGATCAGGTCAGTTTTCTCCTAGACGGACAAACTTTTGATCTTGAAGGCGTACGATCCGTACGCGAAAACTCGAATCACATTATGACTTCGCCGTTCAACAGCTACAACTATCACACGAAGGGAAACATTGCCTCCATTCTCGATTGTGCAGTTCTGGGGGCTACCGAAATTGACTTGGATTTCAATGCAAACGTTGTAACGCATTCAGATGGCCGACTGCTTCACGGCATCGGAGGATGGCAAGATGCGCTCTTTAGCAAATGCACAATTCTTGCCGTTCCAAGCATGAGAAATCGAGTTCCAGTGATTCGCGAAAAGCTAACTACATTTTGTGGCCCAGGCGAACTGATAGATGTTGTAGTTACGGAAATCGGAATCGCTATCAACCCGCAACGAAAA
>JANNJE010000308.1:0-11738 GCA_031405735.1 Armatimonadota bacterium
GCAGTTGGCAGTGGGCAGTCAGCGGTAAGTAGTTGGTAGCAACCTGCCAACAACCTGGATACATCCGCCCTCTGCCAACGGCCAACTGCAAACCGCAAACATCTTGCCGACAACCTGCCAACCACTTGCCAACTTCCCCCGTTCCATGCTATACTCTCCCTAATCGAATCGAGCTAAGCCGAAAGGCGGCCAAGTGCCGTCTTTTTTGTTTCTAAGATTGGCATTTGAAACAAATTGATTGGCATTTGAAACAAATTCGGCTGGAGCGGCGTTCGGAGAATAGGCTATGGACATCTTGCAGCAGCTTCAAACAATCGCTCAAGAGCGAGACCTTCCCGTGGAGGACCTTCTCACAGAAATTGAGGAGGCGCTTGCCGCTGCCTACAAGAAATATGTAGGTGCAAATGGTGAAGTTAGCGTTACGATTGACCCAAAGGAAGGCTGGTCATGCTCTATTGAAAAAGAGATCGTTGGCACAGTTACCGATCACAACTTCCAAATGGCACTTACGGAAGCACGCAAGCGCGAACCTGACGCCGAAGTCGGCGACTTTATCGCAGTCAAAGTTGATCCAGACCGCTTTGGGCGAATTGCAGCACAAACTTTCAAGCAGGTTCTTACCCAAAAACTTCGCGAAGCTGAGATTCGCCAGGTAAACGATGTTTTTCACGAAAAAATTGGAGACATCGTTTCTGGAAGGGTTTCAAGGCGCGATGACCATGCAGTCTATATTCAGGTCAACAAGGTCGAAGCTGAACTTCCCCGCCGTGAAATGGTTCCTACCGACCCATACCGACTAAACGATTTAATCAAAGTGTATGTTTTGCGAGTGGACGACAGCCGAAAACGACTTTCCGTTTTGGTGAGTAGAACGCATCCAAATCTGCTTCGCAAGTTGTTCGAACTGGAAGTTCCAGAAATCGCGGATGGCACTGTCGTGATGCAAAGCGTTGCGAGAGAGCCAGGCCAAAGAAGCAAAATCGCCGTAACGAGCACAGACGAGCGAGTTGACGCAGTCGGGGCTTGCGTCGGACCTCGTGGCGCCCGGGTTCAAACAATCGTTGACGAACTCTATGATGAGAAAATTGACATCGTGCCTTATAGCGACGATGCCAAAACCTACATCATAAACGCCTTAAGCCCAGCAAAAGTAAATTCAATCACTTTGAACGAAGAAGAGCGCAGCGCATACGTGGTAGTGCCCGACAACCAGCTTTCTCTCGCAATCGGCAAGGGTGGTCAAAACGTTCGGCTTGCTGCTCGATTGACTGAATGGAAAATTGATATAAGAAGCGAAGCTCAAGCCGCTGGAGAAGGCAAAACTGAAACTGGGAGGGCTAGCTAAAGTTCGACCTGCTCCTATTCGAACTTGCATCGTATGTCGGATGAAATCTCCGAAGGACGATCTGATTCGAATCGGATTAGGAATGGACGCAGAACTTGCTGTGATCGCCCGAAATCCAATTCGTGGGCGAACAACGTATGTTTGCAAGAGCAAAACCTGCATTGAGCAAATCGCAACTAGGAACTCGCTCGACAGAGCCTTAAAGACGACCCTCACACAAGATTCAAAGGACACATTACGCAAAGAGATTTTATGCAAACTAAGGTAAAAGCAGAAGACATGAGTGCTACCATCGCCGAACTAGCTGCCGAATTTGAGCTCAAACCGGGCCAGATTTTCGGCGTCTTGAATGAGCTTGGCGTTGAGCACGATGGAACAACCATTCAAGCTGAAAGTGAAGAACTTGAACTGATTCGGGAGTCGTGCTCAACATTTCCAAAAGATTCGCCAATAGTTTTAACGCCTAATCGAACCCCTCGAGATGTCGCTTCCGCACTCGGAGTTCCCCAGCCTGAAGTTCAAAAGACTTTGATGCTCAAATTCAAGGTCATGGCACAGCTGACAACCGTTCTAAAGCCGGAAATCGTTGAGCAAGTTTGCGAGCTATTAGGAAGCAAGGTTCAATGGGCAGATGCACCGAAACCAAAGCCCGTGGTAAAGACATCGGCCGCAAATCAAGCGAGAAAATCAGCCAGTGCAGGTGCCCAGCCTAGATCGCCAGTCGTGACGATTATGGGTCACGTTGATCATGGCAAGACTTCCCTGCTTGACTACATCCGAAAAGCCAATGTTGCCGCTAAAGAGCATGGTGGAATTACTCAGCACATCGGTGCCTATCAGGTTGAACTTCCCGAAGGGATTATCACATTTCTCGACACACCTGGCCACGCAGCATTTACTGCAATGCGAGCAAGAGGAGCGCAAGTTACAGACATCGCAATCCTCGTGGTGGCGGCTGATGATGGAATCATGCCCCAAACGATCGAAGCCATTGCTCACATTAAGAACGCTGACGTGCCAATGATTGTCGCCGTCAACAAAATTGACAGAGATAACGCTCAGCCCGATAAGGTTTTGACGCAGTTAACAGAGCACAACGTGATAGCGGAGGCCTTTGGAGGCCAAACGATTACTTGCAAGGTGTCTGCTCTCACCGGAGAAGGTGTTCCACAGCTTCTCGAAATGATCCTGCTACAAGCCGAAGTCTTAGACCTAAAGGCTGATCCGCGTGGAAAGGTTCAGGGCATAGTGATTGAGGCAAAGCTCGAAAGAGGCCGTGGCCCCGTTGCAACCGTTCTGGTAGAAGAAGGGACCCTAAAATCGGGCGATGCTGTTGTTGTAGGTCGAACGTTTGGCAGGATCAAGGCAATGTCGAACTACTTAGGCGAAAGGCAAAATGAAGCTGGGCCAAGTTGCCCTGTCGAGATTCTTGGCTTAAACGAAGTTCCTCATGCGGGCGATGTCGTTGAAGTCGTCGAAGATGAACGAGCCGCACGACAAGTAGCGGAAGCTCGGGCAGAAGACTTCAGAATTGGCTCGCTGTCCGCTCCTTCCCGTGGTCTAACTCTAAAGGACTTAAAATCGAGAATTGAAGGCAGTGGCATTAGGGATTTGAACCTTGTTGTCAAAGCAGACGTTCAAGGATCGGTTGAAGCTGTTCGAGGAATGCTCGAAAAGATTGAAAACGAAGAAGTTGCTGTTAAGATCATTCACTCCGGAGTTGGAAGTATTACAGAGTCTGACGTACTATTAGCTTCGGCCGCTGATGCCATATGCGTAGGGTTCAACACAAAGCCTGAAAGCGGAGCCAAAGTTGAGGCTGAAAGAACGAAAGTTGAAATTCGAACTTACACCATCATTTACGAACTGATTGAAGATATTGAGAAGGCTGTAAAGGGAATGCTCGAACCTAAGTTCGAAGAGCAATATGTTGGAACTGTTGAAGTTAGAGTTCGATTCTCGTTTGGTCGCAAAGGGCTTATTGCAGGTTGCTACGTTCAAGATGGCAAGGTCACGCGTGGTGCTTTGTGCAGAGTCAAACGGGGCACTGAACTGGTATTCGAAGGCAAAATCAGTTCACTTAAGCATTTCAAGGACGACGTTCGAGAAATGAGCCTCGGTCAAGAGTGCGGAATTACATTCGACGGATGGGAAGCATTCAAGGAAGGCGATATTGTTGAAGCCTTTGAAATGATCCAAGTGAATTTGTAGTCTAAAGGAACGCGGACTTCAGTCTGCATCTGGATCGCGGGCTTTAGCCTGCAGGCGTACAAGGCTTCTGTTGCGAATTGAAGCCTAAACAGCCCATAATAACTAGGTTCGGCGACGTAGCTCAGTTGGTTAGAGCAAACGGTTCATACCCGTTAGGTCGGCAGTTCGAGTCTGCCCGTCGCTACCAGTTTCTTATCGAACGGCTTTTATCTGAAGTTGGTCAAACCTGACTGAGGAATTCCCACGTGCGCCCGTAGATATCCATCTCATCTGTAGCTTGCCATTTGCATCTCTGTATTGTCTAGGAGAGCCTGTAAGAGCCCATTCTGTTCGCCTATCCGTTCCGTTTGACTGAACCATTGAGAGGCCCAACCATCGCCTACGGGTTGCGTTGTAGACATAAACTGACGACCTCATCAACTGACTCGAATTTACTTCTGCAATCAACCTCAACTGAGTTGCGTCCGTTGGTATCACTGGAGAAAAATCGAAGAAAACATCAAGTTGGTTGCAGCGGCTCTTGTTGTTTGATAATGCCACCCAGTACGTATCATCGCTGTTGGCCAGATCTCCAATTGATCCAGTTCCAAAAGAACCTGTTTGAAATCTAAAGCTTGTAGGTGCGAATTCAGTAGGCATCGGGGGTGGAGGCGCTGTTTCTCCTAAGGCATCAACAGCGTCTACAGCTCCAAATGCCAGCCAATCACCAACAGGATGAGTATGGGTTTCGATAGCTTGTCGAATAAGCGAAACATTTGTTGTTGAACCTAATTGAGACCAGACCAAACCTGAAAGCCCAGCTACGACGGGAGTTGCCATCGAAGTGCCGCTCATGTAGGCGTGCTGACCGTTTGGATATGTGCTCAGGATATTTACCCCGGGAGCGGCAACATCTACCCATGGCCCGAAATTGCTAAATGATGCTCTGGCATTCGATTGATCTAATGCGCCGACGGCAATGGAATTCGCGTAAGCGCCTGGATAACTGAACTCCTGTGAGTTATTGTTCCCCGCAGCAGAGACAACCAAGACTCCGTGGTTCCTTGCGTAGTTGACGGCACTTTCCAATGTAGTTCCGCCAGTAGCCCCACCAAGAGACATTGAAACGACTTAAGCGCCGTGATCCACGGCCCATGTGATTCCAGATGCGACGTCGCTCATGAATCCAGAACCAGTTGAGCTCAGGACCTTGATTGGCATCAGGCGACACCCGTACCCAACGCCAGCCACACCGATTCCATTATTCGTCGAAGCTGCCGCTATTCCAGCACAATGGGTTCCATGGCCGTGATCATCATCAGCAATGTTATCCAGCTGAACAAAATCGTAACCAGGCACCAGCTTTGAAGCTAAATCGGGGTGATCCAAATCAACTCCGGTATCAATGATTGCAATGACAATCCCTGAATTGCCTTGGTCGAGATCCCAAGCATCGTATGCTCGAATCGAATTCAAAGCCCATTGACTGCCTCTCAGTGGATCACTAACGTCTCCAAATGCTCTGAGTACGGAGTCACGCTCGACATACTCAACTTGGGGCATGGTTCTGTAATGTTGAATCGCGTCGTCCAGATCGTCACCTGACCTGACTCTCATGACATCGAAACCTTGACTATTGTTTGTCCGAACCCATGTAGAACGTCCGCCTAAGCGGGACATAGTCGCAGCCAAGCCGTTACCCTCTCTGAACTTGACAATAAATTGTCCGTCGGCTTCTGCAGCTATGCTTCCAAGAGTCAGAAAGAATGTAATCCAGGCCAGTTTTTTCATGCAATATCCCCGCCAAGCTAGTGCTTAACACAGACTAAGTTCCATCAAAGCGCATTCACTCAATCAGGAATGTTTACAGGAAAATACGGATTGCTGGAAACCGATTCACTTTCAATGTTTTGCACAAGGGTACGCTTCTGAAATGTTGACAATGGGAGTTTCCGTTCTCTTTTTGGTTCAAAACCAAGCGATAGCAGATTCAAGGACAGCTCAAGCAGCCGAGATTTTAAGGGGACTGTGTGAGCAACTTCAAACAGTAGGGGCGTCAGTTTCGGTTCACGCCGACGGAAAGCTTGTATATGTAAAAGGATTCGGCTGGCAAGATCAAGCCAAAAAAATTCCCGCAAATGAAAAGACCGTTTATCGCTTAGGTTCCATAAGTAAACCAGTGACTGCAACAGCCGCTATGCAGCTTTGGGAAAGGAAAAGACTCGATTTAGACAGCGATATCCGTAAGTACCTCCCAGAATACCCTGAAAAGCGCTGGATCGTAACAGCTCGCCAGATTCTGAGCCACACATCCGGAATCCGGCATTACGATTCTACTGACAAGAATGTTTACAATCATTTCGAATGGTCCAAGGATGCTCTTTCCTTGTTTAGCAGTTCCCCACTTCTATTCGAACCAGGTTCAAAATATAGTTACAGCACTCATGCCTATACGGTTTTGGCGGCGGCATTGGAGAAAATAGAAGGCAAGCCCTTTCCCGTTCTAATACGCCAAAACTTATTTCGAAAAATTCAAGGGACACTTCGATGCGAGATGCCAAATTCAAACGATAAGAATCAGACCTCCTTGTATACGAACTTGAACGGCCAGCAAATTGATGCCGGAAAGCGCGAGGACAACAGTTGGAAGTTTGGTGGGGGAGGCATGGAGGCCGATGTTATAGCATTGGGAAGATTCGGTGCAGGAATGCTAAAGAATTCCTTTGTGAAGCAATCTACAAAAGAATTGATGTGGTCGCCCACAAAGCTTACAAGTGGAGCAACCAGCGATTACGGGTTAGGATTTGCAATCGGTGATGCCAGTGTGGTGAGCCATGGCGGAGCACAACAGGGTTGCAGGACATTTATTTACATTGACTCCATGCGCAAAGTTGTTGTCGTAATCATGACAAACACAGGGAACAGTCTGAACTCAGCGCCGTTTGCCCTAAGGCTGGCAAACATTTGGGCTCCGAAATCACATCTTGACTAATCGCAAGGTCTATCGCCTTCCGATAGAGGGAAGGAAGAGCAATGTCGGAAAGCTTACAGATGGGAACGCCAACAAGGCTCTCAGGAATGGACTTTTTGAGGACCTCAATTCGCAAATTGATCTTGTGGTGGGTAACAGTCCCAGACACAATTCCAATTGAATTGTTCGTTGCTTTGAACACAGGGGAAAGCAATGTTGGCAAGCACCACATTCCCTCCCACCATCCACCTACCGGTATTTGTTCAAGTCCAATGCAAGTTCCATCCCAATAGATCGTGGCTAGCCAGTTTAGTGAGACCGTTTTTCTCTTTTTTATTCTCATTGGGAAGTTTTCAGGAAAGACTTTTCCCTGGCAATCTGATTCCAATGGACAAGAAGAGCATTTGGGCTTCGTTGGTGTGCAAATCGTAGCACCAAGCTCCATCATTGCTTGATTCCAATCCCCGGATCTTAAATTGCAAATCCGCCTCCGTGCCCATTGACTCGCCTCTCGTGTCAATTCAGCCTTTTTGGATCGGCTGGCATTCAGCCTAGCAAAGACCCTTAAGAAATTGCCATCAACGGATCCCACAGGTTCGCCAAAGCAAATTGATGAAATCGCGGCAGCCGTATAGGGACCAACTCCCGGGACTGCTATCCAGCCGATTGAGTCTGAAGGAATACCGTCGTCGAGTACAAATCGGGCACCCGCCTGGAGATTTCGGCATCGGCTGTAATAACCCAAACCTTCCCAATTTGTTAGCAACTCTTGTTCGTCTGCGGAGGCAAGCGATTCCAGATTCGGAAATCTGGCGATCCAACGTTCGTAATAAGGCAGAACAGTTGCAATTCGGGTCTGCTGCAACATGATTTCGCTTACCCAAATCGAGTAGACGTCCTTAGTTCTTCGCCATGGCAGATCACGCTTATGGATGTCGTACCATTCGAGCAATCTTTCATTCGGAGAATTCATTTCGAGCTAGTTCCCAAGAGGGCATCTGCAGCAAAAACTGACTCGATTGTCCCGCCAAAATCCGCCAACAATTCACCTTGGTCTCCAATTCGAATTGCAATTCCCGTTCTTCCTTCTGGTGATTTGTACACCTTGCCTCGGGTCGAATCTAAACTAGCCCAAACGTCCTTTAGTTCGCTCCAAGAGTTAGGCTCTGGAACTGCATCCATCGCCCTTAAAACAGCCTCAAGCGCATCATTAGGCGATGTGGTCTTGCAAAGGTATGACTCCAGGCTCGCCGCTGTGTTAGCAAGAGTGATTGGCACCGCAGAATCTAAGAGGTTCAGCCCGAGGCCAATAATGGCGAAGCGTTTTCCTACACTATTCGATGCAATTTCAGTCAGGATCCCACCAACCTTTCGATCTTGGATTACCAAATCGTTGGGCCACTGAACTTGAATTTGGAAGGCGCTTGCAACAGCACATGCAACAGTCATACCGACGAGCCAGGGTTGAGTTTGGTCGGCTTCGAGTTCAAATGCGAATGAAACGGTAAGCGAGGAGCCCGATTCGCTCTCCCACTTTCTTTGAAATCTTCCCCGACCTGCCGTTTGGTGAATTGCGTGAACAACTCCAGCAGGCGAACCCAGATGAAGGAGCCGAATGGCTTCATCCTGAGTAGAGCCGATAACGTCTATTTTCACCAATGGACCGACGGATAATGGCGATTTCACAAGTATTCGATGTTTACCCCAGCACGAGCTGAAAGCTCGTCGGGGAGCATTTCGAATGCTACTTCTAGGCCGTTTCGAGTCCAACCTACAGGCACTTTCAGATTTCCAGAGAGAATATAAGCATGGGGCTTTATAGTCAACTTTCCTCGATCTAGGAGCAAAATACACCGATCACCCTTCACCTTCATCGCTTGAATTTCTCGAAACGGAATATATCGAGTCCCTGTCGTCGTAATGACTTCTAGGCGATCCTCGTAGAAAACGTATTCGCTGGCTTCAAGCTGTTTATGGAGCAGGTCGGCCAGAGCACTCTTGCCGAACCCATAGATTGCACCGGCAGCATCGCGAAGTCCCCCTGGAATGTCGGTTCCCTCCGTAGTCTTGGCAAGTGCACGAGTTCCGGTTCTTTTGGCACTCTTTCGCATATCGGCTGCACCGCTTTCCAGCCAGCGGATGGCTTCTCCAGGCTTATATCGAACCAAATCCATAACTTTGTAGTGCACCTACGAGCTTGAGTGTACTAACGTTGCACATTCAGTTTTTCGGCTCATTCAATCCTCTTGCGGTTCAGTTGAAAAATGATCCTGAAGGGATCAAAGATTGTAGCCCGGAGTCGAACTAGAGAGACTCCGGGTACAAAGATCACCAAACAATGCACCCCGAAAGTGGTGCCAGAATCTCATATCCCAATTTCTCAACAGTTCCTTTACGGATTTTGGTTTTTGGAATCAATTGAAGCTTCTGAGGTATCCTTTACCGTCATTTCAACAAGCTCACGGCCAAATGCAATACGCACGGAAGCGTGAAAGATTCCTGGGAGTCCTTCATTTCAAATGAGTAACATGATTAAACAAGCTGCACGGACGAAGCTCGTCTTACCAATTCTATTGTTTCTAGCCGCACTTTTGCCTTCATCGGCAAGAGCTAGCGAAGCCAACATTGTTCTCCAATTCTCTAGTTCAGACCAGTGGTACCTGGCTGCATCCTTCGTATTTGGCCTTATCGCTATCGGTTTTGCTGTTGTCTTGGCAAAGTCGGTCAAGGCAATGTCCCCTGGCAATGAAAAAATGCAGGAAGTCGGAAAGGCGATCCGCGATGGTGCTCTTGGCTATTTAAGACAGCAAGTTCGCACGATGTCTTTCTTTGTCATCGCCTTGGCGATCGTTTTGGCAATTGTTTTTGGAAAGCAATACGGCGCACCGATGAAAGGCGTCTGGACTGCACTTAGTTTTGTGCTAGGTGTTGGCGCTTCCTACGTTGCGGGATACGTAGGAATGCTCTATGCAGTTGCTGGAAATATGCGTACTGCGCATGCAGCACTTACAAGTTATTCTCAAGCGCTAAAAGTTGCGTTCCGTTCTGGTGCCGTTGCCGGCCTCATTACCGTTGGCATGGGACTGATCGGCGCAACTGCAATTCTCTATTTTGGAAAAGACGATTCGATGAAATACCTCATCGGATTTGGCTTCGGTGGATCTCTAGCTGCACTCTTTATGCGTGTTGGCGGTGGAATCTTCACCAAAGCCGCTGACGTTGGAGCAGACCTCGTAGGAAAGGTTGAAGCTGGAATTCCAGAAGACGATCCTCGAAACCCTGCCGTAATTGCAGACAACGTTGGCGACAACGTTGGTGACTGCGCAGGTATGGCAGCCGACATTTTTGAGTCCTACGAAGTTACTTTGGTTGCCGCAATCGTATTGGGCGCAGCAACTTCCGCGATCTTTGATCAGTCGACTTGGATGAAGCTTGTCCTCTTTGCCTTGATGGCACGAGGTATTGGCATCATTGCTTCGATTATCGGAATTTATTCGGTCAAGGGAAGCGACAACATTGACGCTGACCCTCTAAAGGCGATTCGACGCGGATTCAATGTATCTGCTCTCGTTGCCATCCTTGGAACGGGTGTCCTTGCCTTCATGACAATGGGCGGCAATGGCCAAGAAATCGTAACCACTCAGTTTGTTTCGCAAGAACAATCGGGCCGAGAAGAAACTGAAGCAATTCGAGCCATTGCATCGAAGGTCACTAAAGAAAAGGGACTTCGACCGGATGAGATGTGGAAGATTACTGCCGACGACGTGAAGAAGCACGCCGACTTCGTCGCTCTCAAGATTGAGGAACTGACTGCGGCTCAGAAGATTTCGCAGGCATTGCAACCGCCAGTCGAAAATCAGCCAAAACCAACCACATTTTCGGGCTACAGCCCAATTGACTTTAATTCAACCAATCCAATTCTTGGATATACGGTTATGTCCACCCCAAATCCGACGGTTCCTAACGACCAGCCGAGGCCAAAGACATTTAAGGAAGAATATTCTGTCAATGGCTTAGGGAAAGAACTCAAACCGTTTGTTGTTTTCAAGCTAAAGATCAGTCCAAAAGCAACTGCTGGGGCAGATCCAAAAAGCCTTGAACCAAGAGAGCTTTATTACGGCCCATCACTTGAAGCTGACCTTGACAAACAGATTGAAAGTGCAAAATCTTTTGCCACCGTCGAAAAGATGCAAAAATTCGCCTCAAACCTTTATGTGAACCAGGAAGGAAAAGCAATTTGGGGTGTTGATGCAGTTAGCGACAAAGGTGCTGAGCTTGACAACATTCAGAATCTTTCAGGCGGAGCAACCCTGTTCTATTATCGAATAGGTGTGAAGGAATTCGAAGCTAACCAAGCAGCTCAAAAGAAAGCTCAAGAGGAAGCGGCTAAAAATCCGACGGCAATTCCGGTTGCCGTTCCACAACCACCCACGACTCAAGTCCCAACTGCTTTGGCAGTTCACAAAGTTGTGCCTTGGTACTTGTTCTTCATAGCCATCACGTTTGGCGTTATCATGGCGTTTGCCATCGAAAAGCTAACCGACTACTATGTGTCTCTTAACGGAAAACCGGTTAACGAGGTAGCTGGCGTAGCAACTGCAGGACCTGCTCCGATGATTATCAGCGGATTCGCCTTGGGGCAAGAATCAAGTGTGTTCTCGGTCTTTGCCATCGTAATCGCGCTTATTGTTCCGGTCCAGCTCTTCCCTGCCGCCGAATATGGAGGCTATATCCTTAGCTTCTATGGCGTAGCGCTTGTCGGGCTCGGGCTGTTGACCACGACTGGATTCATCCTGGCGATGGACACCTTTGGCCCGATTTCAGACAACGCTCAAGGCGTATTTGAGATGTCCGGTGCAGGACACGATAATCCAGAAGGCGCGAAGCGCGTGCAGCGGCTAGATGCTGCTGGCAATACGACCAAGGCTCTCACAAAGGGTTTTGCAATCGCAACAGCGGTTGTCGCCGCAGTTGCCTTGTTCCACTCGTATCTCGAATCGGCGCACTTAACGGGCATCGGGCTTCCGCTCGATGTACCGGAGATTTTCCTCGGGCTGATGATCGGCGGTGCAGCTCCATATTTGTTCAGCGCATTCTCGATCAACGCCGTTGGAAGAGCAGCGTTTGAACTCATCAATGAAGTTCGTGCCCAGTTCCGAAACGATGCTGGAATCATGGCAGGCACTAGCAAGCCGAATTACGAGAAATGTGTTGCGATTGTAACTGCTGCAG
>JANNJE010000309.1:0-4185 GCA_031405735.1 Armatimonadota bacterium
GACAAACGCATAATCCGAGCAAGAAGGACTGACAATGTAATTCAATCCTACACCTATCTGGTTTGGAGTGAACTTCTCGATCAAGAACGAGGGTGACGAAAACAGGCGGACGAGGAAGCTTAAGGTGGTCTGCGGGTCAACTTCTGGATTCCAATACGGAGCATCAATATCCCAGTGCCAATTGGCGTCGTGATGGTCAAAGACGTGCTCGACCCATTGTTCGAACGTGAGGTCGGCACCAATTCCAATATGCTCGCTCATACATCAATCATACTCATTGCACCGATTCCACTTATAAGCTTGTCATTGGATTGAACATTGCGACACTGGCTCCTTTTCCGATCCTTGCGGCAGTAGCAATAGAAGTCTTTCCACGCCACCATCCACAGGTATCCTGAGCCGTGTTGGTTTCCCTGATGTTAGCTATGTTTTTGGAGCCCTCCGACTACAAAAAGTGGGGCTGCGAGACTCTAGACCAGATTCGGCGCGAGCTCTACCTCCCCAAGCAAAAGCTGTATGCCGAAACAAGCAAAGAGCCAAGAAACGTGGCCTTCAATTGGCCAGCTGGCGTCATGCTCTCAGCCCTGGCAGCGGGAGCTAAAGTCGAGCCCAAATACAAGCCTTGGCTCAAAGAATATGCCGATGCTTGCGAGGCATATTGGAACAAAGAGGGCCCAGTGGCAGGCTACAGCGTTTTGCCGAAACAGAAGCCGAGCGACCGCTTTTACGATGACAACGCTTGGATGTGCTTGGCGTTGATTGAAACTTCAGAAGTGCTCGGCGACAAGAAATATCTTTCTCGCGCAGAAGCAGCCTTCAAGTACGTTTGGAGCGGATGGGATGACAAACTCGGCGGAGGCATCTACTGGCGGGAAAGAGAGAAGAAGAGCAAGAACTGCTGCTCAAATGCTCCAGGTGCTGTTTGCGCGTTTCGGTTGTATCAACTGACACAGAAACCTGACTATCTAAAGAAGGCAGAGGACATCGCGGCGTTCACTTGGTCGAATTTCTACGATACTGAAGCCGGTCTGTTGTCCGACAACAAGAGCTTGAGCGGAAAGGTGGACAAGACGAAGTGGTCGTACAACACTGCTCTCATGATCCGTTATTTTGTTGAGCGAGAGAACGCAAATGTTCCTCATGAATTTGACTACTTCCAAACTGCAAAGCAGCTGGTAAGTGCTTCGGTTGACCGATGGATGAAGGGCTCAACTATTGCGGATGATGCTGCTTTTGCTCATCTGCTTTTTGAGGCACTCGTACTATACAATCGCTCCGCCAGGGACCCATCGCTGACCGAAAAGCTGCACCTTGCCCTTACGACGCTGCACGAAAAGAACCGGGACGAAAACGGACATTATGGTAAGCGGTGGGAGGCCGTTCCAACCGAGCCGTACAAAGAATTTCGGTTGATTGATCAAGCCAGCGCGGCAAGGGCGTTTTTCGTGATGGCCAGTCGCTAACTTCCCTTCCCCATGAGCGGATCAGTTGCCTAATTTCCCCTGCCCTATGAGCGAAGCGGACTCTAGTAGATTCCCTCCCCCATGAGCGAAGCCATGGGGGAGGGCTAGGGTGGGGGCAGTGTTCGTTATTGGGAGTTCGTGAACCGGAAATCGTTATGCCATTTCACGAAATAGAGTCCCGCACTTGCCCCCATCCCGACCTTCCCCCGTCAACGCGAACAAGCAGAATTCGAATGTCCGACGATTTGACGGGGGAAGGAGCGTTACGCTCACTCATCTTCCACCCGAATCCCAGACAGCTTCCCCTCAATGAACCCAAGAGTCCAGAACTTTGGCTCGGGCGCGATGTCTTGGCGATAGAGAAAATCATCAACCGTTGCACCAGAAGCAAGCTTTCTCTGAGAAGTCCTCACAAGTACAAATGCCCCGGGCAGAACAATATAGCCTTGCAGCTCCTTGCGGGAATCGGCAAATCGGTCTTCCTTTGCAAAATCACGAATGCCGGTAGTGAAAAGCGTTTCGCTGGGCTTTCCAAACGATGCCATTCGCAACAGCTCAATATGCCTTGCATTCCGGGCGACGTCTTGGCTCTGTGGAACCGGCAGCTTGCGATAGCTGACGCCGGGAACAAAGTGGCTCACTGCAGCTTCTTCGATATTGAAAATTCGGCCGCCATAGGTGTTGGCGAACGTAAACACAGACGTTTTCAGTTCAGGAAAGCGGCGATAGAAGCAGGTGAAACCGTTGGTTTGGCCGGAATGGTTTAGCTCCAACTGCCCGCGATACCGAGTCGAAAACCAGCCGTATCCATACGCGTTAGTGGCTCCGCTATTCAGCTTTGTCGGCGTCCAGAGCTTGTCTCGTAAGTCCTTGGGCAGCAGCTTTTCCGTGTAAAGCGATTGATCCCATTTCACCAGGTCGTCGAGCGTTGAAACGATGCCTCCTGCACCTAGCGTCGAAGTCCAAGCGATGGGCGGCTGAGCTTTTCGCGAACCGGACCTGCTGTGGTATCCAGTCATCGGGACCACTCCTCGCGGGCGAGGATCGGCGTAAGTGCTCTTCATTCCGAGCGGTTGAAAGATGCGCTTATGCAAAAAGTTGGCTTGAGACATTCCGCTTCGCTTTTCAACCGCAAGGCTGATCAAAAAGTAGCCGGTGTTGCTGTAATCAAATTTTTCGCCGGGCTTGAATGCTGGCTGCACCTTCTTGGCTTGGTCGATAATCTCTTGCGGTTTGCGAGGCGAATTGTAAAAATCGTACGTGGCAATGGCCTCGTAATCGGGGATGCCCGACATGTGGTGCAGAATCTGATCAATCGTCGCAGCGCGCCAAGATTCGGGAAGGCCAGGCAGCACGTCTCCGATCCTCTCGTTCAGTGAAATCTTGCCCTCTTGCACCAGCATTAGTAGGCAAGCAGCGGCGAACTGTTTCGAAAGCGATCCGATCTCGAACGCCATTTTCACGGTGGCAGGCTTCTTGGTTTCGATATCGGCAACTCCGAATTGGCGTTCGTACACGGTTCGGCCGTTGGTGACAACCCGTACGGCAACGCCCGGCGCCCCGCATTCTGCCAGCAGCCGGTCCATCCGCTTGTCGAAGGCTGTCTGCTGCGGGGTGAAAAGGGCAAGCGCAAGGACGAGTGCATTCATGGCGAGATTGTACTGGGGATGGGGGCGATATTTCGCGACAACACAGTCGGGCGGAATTGCCAAACTGCTAATAAGGAGCTATAAAGGGAACGACAGTCGCCAATTGCTTTTCTACCATCATTTCATAGAATTCTTGCGACTGAATGAGCTTTCGGACAAACGCGCGCTTACCGATCCAATACTGTAGGCAAGTTGCCTCCATAGCAATTAGAAACATCAAAGAAAGCACGAATATCGTTGGCATATTGAACAAATGCCCGACGATGACACACGCGTAACCTAAAGCTCCAAAAAGCCCTGCACCTGATTTTGAAAAAGGATATTGATATTTAGCACCGCAAGCCATACCGAACCAGCCAGTTAAGATGCCAAAGAGAAGCCAATAATTGTTCATCCGGATTGCCAATACTACCGATGCCATTGATGTTCCCCAGCCAGTAAAAAGCAACGAGGTCACGATCATCGCAATGTTCTCGAACGTAGTCGCAAGCTTTGGCGCAAGGTTCAAGGATGTACTAATGTCATATCGGAGATTAAATAAGCCTTGCCGGTAACCTTCGACGAATTCGTTATGTGTGACCATTTCTCGGTTTCCTGTATCTTGTCGAACGACTAGTCAAGCATTTCGCGGAAGCCCTTTTGATAAATAATATCGAGCTGCTCGACTGCTTCAAGGAGATCGGCTGGCCGAATTGTGTAGTGTGCTTTTCCAACTCTTACGTCAATGAGACGATCTGGCCGAGGGTCTAGGGTAATTAGGGCTGGACCAGGCGCGTCATGATTTTCGAATAAGCCGACGTTATCCCCAGGCGCATAGTCAACTTGTCCTAAAGCTCTAAGCGACCCCAGAATGCCCTCGCCCCGTACGGAAAGCATCGAAGTTGGATCGGTTATCTCGACATAGACAACGTCGTCTCGCTCGAAGCGGTCAACGAGGTCAATTTCCATGTTCGCTGGAGTTGGAGCGCCTATCGAATTGTTTAGGGTGAGGTTTTGGGGCATGTCGATTTGTGCTCCAATCTACTCGTAGATCGGCGTAGGGTCCTTACCAGAAACGTACCGCCGGAAGATGC
>JANNJE010000310.1:0-1724 GCA_031405735.1 Armatimonadota bacterium
AGCGCGAGCGCGCCGGCGACGCCGAGGCCGTTCGCGATCCATAGCTGCGTACGTGTCGAGGAGATCTCGTCCGCCGTGCAGACGCGGGTGTCGATTGACATTCCCATTCGGTCCGGATTCTCTAGACCAGCCTTGGCATCTTTCAAAAAGAAACATGGCATGTCCCTATGAATCGGTGATATCCAGTCTGATGGCTCGAGTCCGTAAAGCGAGCCGACGAGGATTCCTTCCTGATTGTGCGAAGAATAGAGCGTTCCAGTAAGGCGCCCTTTTTTCTTTTCTTTGATCAGGCGAACGTCGAAGTATCGCGCCAAATAAAGGTGCATCAGCATTTCGAGCTTTTGCTCTTTTGTGAGTTTGGCGCTGGCAGATTCGGCGGTTGTCGGTTTTCCGTTCGTTTTTTGTTTCGGCATGTCTGGGGTTGCAGTGGCAGAATCGAAGGTCAATTGGCTCTCCAAAAAAATAATGCGCAAACCGTATCGCGCAGGTTCAAAGTCTACCCAATTTATCGGCATTTCTGGGCGAAACCACATGTTTCAAAATCGAAGTTTCGATCTATCAATTGAGAGAAAACCTGCTGTTTCGTCCAACAAGTAACTTCGTGGGGCGTAAACCTACTTCGGTTGCTTCGTCACCCTTAAATACGGCTTGTGAGCTACCCAGCCATCTGGAAACATATCTTTTGCCACTTCATCAGAGACCGACGGCAAAATAATCACGTCTTCACCGTTTTTCCAGTTCACAGGTGTCGCAACCTTGTTTGAATCTGTTAGTTGCAAGGAATCCACAACCCTAAGAATCTCGTCGAAATTCCTGCCGGTTGGAGCAGGATAAGTTAAGGTCAGTCGAAGCTTGCGAGACGGGTCAATAACAAAAACGGAACGAGCCGTGAAATTATTGTCTTCATTCGGGTGAATCATTCCAAATTCTCCGGCAACCGAACGATCGTGGTCGGCAATTAGCGGAAAGTTCAGCTTTGTTCCCTGCGTTTCTTCGATGTCTGGAACCCAGCCTGCGTGACTCGCCAACGAATCCACGCTCAATCCAAGAATTTTTACTCCCCGCCTGTCAAATTCGGGTTTAAGCTTTGCCATATAGCCGAGTTCTGTCGTGCAAACTGGTGTGAAATCCTTTGGATGGGAAAACAAAATCACCCAGCTTGCACCAGCGTAGTCATAGAGGTTGATCGGACCTTCGGTTGAGTCCTGAGTGAAATTGGGGACAACGTCTCCAAGTAAAAGTGCCATGAGAACATTGTAATACAAAATTGTCTTGATTACTCATATCTCTAAGTCACATTGTGAAGATTATTGCTCTCCATACCCTGCCCGTTCCTCTTTCATCTGGGTCGAAAAAGGAGGGGGCTTTATAAGCAATTCTGAAAGGAGAATTGATAAGCTACAGAGAATAGAACATTAACCCCAAATTAAGGAGAATTTTCTCGTGAAGACTTACACCGCAGACAAAATAAGAAACGTTGCCATTGTAGGACATGGCGGTTCGGGCAAGACCATGCTCGTCGAACATATGCTCTACACCGCCGGAGCCATTGAACGAGTTGGAACCGTTGATGCAGGAAACACACAAAGCGACCATGACCCTCTTGAGGTTCGCCGGAAGATCTCAGTCAGTGCCAGCGTGGTGCCGCTTGAATGGCACGCGCAAATACCATCACGGGTTCCGGTAACTTTAAAATCCATATCACCTAAATGATCTTCATCACC
>JANNJE010000311.1:0-3625 GCA_031405735.1 Armatimonadota bacterium
CTTCACCCTCTCAATGACTTGCACAGCATCGCCAGAAGCCTGAGCAACTGACAGGTTTGCCTTGTCCGCGTAGATGATCAAAGCTTTCTTCATACAATTGGCGAAGAACTCCCTCGAAAGCCGCATGGAGACCGTTTGCTCTGTGCGGTACGTGAACTGATCTTCTCCGAACCAGCCTTGGTAGCCCGTGTCAATCGCCGCGTAGCAGAACTCTACCAGTCGCCAAATGTCATCGGTACCTGCGATTCGGTCTTCGTCGTTGCTGTTGAACTTCGCGCCGTTGATGTGGAAATTCGCGATTGGGACATTGATTGCTTTCAGATAATAAAGCGATTCGGCAGGCGTATTGCCCACCATTTGCTCATGGCCGTAGTCAATGCACACCCCCATATACGGCTTGCCAAGGGTTCTGTTGACTTCAGTGCAGACTCCAGCGGCTTTTGCGACTGTGTTGGTGATCATGTTTCCTTCACGGGGCTCTTTTTGCTTCGGTTCGGTTCCAAATGCAAGTCCCTGGGAGTCGCAATAGGATGCAATTTCGGTGCAGCCGTCCAAAAACCATTTCCACTTTAGACCGTAATCTGATTCAAAGTGATAATCCCAGCCATCGGATCCCGGCCAAAGCCCACAAGATACGCATCCAATTTCCTTGCCGATGTCCATGCCGAGTTTGATTTGAGCAATGCATTCTCTTCGCATTCCTGAATCTGGATTTGAAATGCCGCCAAACTTGTATTTGGGATCAGTCCAAGTATTGAAATTCATGTTAGTCGGCGTGACATTCCACTGCTTCAATGCCGCAAGAACATCAGTCACAACCTGACCATTTCGTGCGCCAGATTTGTCAATAAAGACCATGTCGTGGAATTCGATTCCTTCGATTCCTGCCTTGCTTACACGCTCAATCTGTGGAACGATTCCATCACGAAAAGCTGGATCGTTCGAGTTGTAACCAACCGGGCAAAAGCGATCAACAAACTCGCCAGCGCACCAATGTCCGGCTGCAAATTTGATTCCAAATTCGCTGATGAGCGAATCTACGGCATCGCCTTCCAAGTATCCGGCATAGCGCGAAGCAATTGAGTTCAATGATGATGGCTGGATGTTCATGATTTCTTACTTTAGCACTTAGGTCGCACTTTCCTGCTACGAAATGCTGGCAATTCGATATAAGTGAATTTGCCTGCCAGTATGGAACCAATCCAAAGGGAAGTGGAGAAATTATGAGGATGCGATTCGTGGGCACTTACGCCTTGATTTTGGTAGTGAACGGACTTGCATTTGCTTGGCCGACGGGGTTGAATCAAATCCCAATTGCAGAAGTTTTGGGGCACCGTGAGCTTTACGTGTTCTACGGATTTTCCGGCACCGAACCTAGTATCAGCAAGGAAAACTTTCACACGACCTCCATCGAGGTCGGCATTGGTGATCGCATCGAACTTGGTTACGATGACGACTTACGCGGGTTCGGTGAAGGGAACATCAAAATCAATTTGCACTCTGGAAAGAAGTGCGGGCTAAGCGCCGGCCTTATGGGAATCGGCCAAGGCACTGCTCAAAAGTTTGTGGTCGGAACATATGCAGTCGGGGAATCCGCTCGAGTTCATGGCGGCTGGCTTGACGATGGCACGAACCGGTGGATGGCTGGTTACGACATGGCTTTTGGCGAGAATGGAACTCTGATGATTGATACGATCAGTGGCGGCGATAGCTATACGTATGTTGGTTTCAACTGGGTTCTCCCAAAGCTTGGTGGTCTTGACGTCACTCTGTCAGCTGGAATTCCACATGAACGAGCAAACGGATATGCCTACAACGTGTATGTCGGATATGGGATTAGGTTGTAACGATCTAGGATATGGCTGGGGATGGCTCAGTATCCCAATCTAAAACTTGTCTCCAACCTTATATGTGCGCTTGGGTTCGCCAAATCGAGTATGAAACGGCTCAATTCTAATCTTGACCGTACGGCCATCCCATGTCTTAACGTGAATTGTTTGTTCGATGCGCCTTCCGAGTCGCCCAGCAAATGTAGATTGCGACTCAACCTTCGTTATCGTTAGATCAAGTTCCAACTGATAAGTTGAAAAAAAATTTGGAATAATCATCAAGTTAGCTCCATGCAACAAGAATAGTTAAACGCACTTTGCTTGCCAAAATGCGCAATGGCAAGAAAAACCAAGGATTCCTACCTGCTTGTTTTCACGGCGACTGGGGAAGATAGGATGCGATCAACTGCACTTGCGATCCTGCCCAATTCAGGAATCAAAGACTGGAAGCGTTCAAACGTCATGCTTTGCGAGCCGTCTTTGATCGCATGATCTGGGTTTGGGTGAACCTCGATAATGACGCCATCCGCACCACAAGCTATTGCGGCTTTCGACATTGGGCCTACCAAATCTCGCTTGCCGGTTCCGTGGCTGGGGTCAACAATGACCGGCAAATGGCTCAACTGTTTCACTAGAGGAATCGCATTGAGATCGAGCGTGTTCCGTGTCGCAGTTTCAAAAGTGCGAATTCCACGTTCGCAAAGAATAATCTGATCGTTTCCGGCATTCGCTATGTATTCGGCAGCTAGGAGCCACTCTTCGACTTTAGCAGCGAATCCTCTCTTCAAAAGGATCGGGCGACGAATCATGCCTAGTTCACGCAATAAATCGTAGTTCTGCATGTTTCGTGTGCCAATCTGCAGAACATCTGCGTACTCAGCAACTAACTCGACCTTTCGAATATCCATGACTTCGGTCACGATGCGAAGATCGTACTTTTGGCCAGCAGCTTTGAGAAGAGCAAGTCCCTCAACCCCCATGCCATGAAAACTGTAAGGTGAGGTTGAAGGCTTGTAAGCTCCTCCACGAAGAAATTTGGCTCCGGTTTCGGCGACTATTTCGGCGGTCAGCATCAGTTGCGTTTCTGATTCGACCGTACACGGTCCGGCAATGATCGCGATTTCTTCGCCGCCAATAACAGCTCCTCGTACGTCAATTTGGGTTCCATTCGGTTTCGCTTCGCGAGCCACCAACTTATAAGGTTTGGTGATGACCAAAACGTCTTCGACTGCGTCGTCCGCCCGAAGTTGGTCAATCGCATCAACTTTTAGATGCTCCGAACCACCTATCCCCAGGATAATCGTTTTCTCTTCGCCAATGATGGGGTTCGGAGTAAGGCCGACTTCTTGAAGATGCGCCATGATCCGCTTCAAGTCAGATTGCGTATATTCAGGGCGTAAAACGACGATCATAAGATAGGTTGCTCCAGAGGAATCTTGGTCATTGCAGCTTCAAGTCGGTCAAGTTCTGATTCGGTGCCTACGGTGATGCGAACCCCATTTGGACTTCCAAAGGCTGCGCATCCCCGAACCAAAATTCCTTGTTTCATAAGATTGTGAACGAAAGGAGCCGATTCAGACTCAAACTCTGCGTAAACGAAGTTGGCGACGGATTCAAAGACTCGCGCTCCGGTTCTGTTTAGGATTTTTGAAATTCTCTCTCGGCCCAGAACTGTTCGATCAACGATTTGGGAAACATAATCCTGATCTTGAATAGCGGCAATGCAAGCTGTTTGAGCCATTGAATTCACGTTGAACGGCATTCGGAGTCGGTTGATGATTTCAGTTAACCATTCG
>JANNJE010000312.1:0-3498 GCA_031405735.1 Armatimonadota bacterium
CGCGGTCAAGCCCGCGCACTCCCAAATTACGCCTCCCAACCAATATGCCCTAAGGCGTCGGCAAGGTCGGAAAAGGTTCGCAATTCGGGCGGTAGATTTGCCAACATTTCTTCGCCATACCTCTTAGTACGTATCCTAGGGTCCAAAATTGCAATGACTCCACGATCATCATTGTGCCGAATCAAGCGCCCTGCACCTTGTCTCACGATCATTTTCGACATCGGCAAGGTCCACGACGAAAACGGCTCTAATCCAAGTTGAGCCAAATGAGCCATTCGGGCCAATGCAGGTGGCTCGATTGGGACTTCAAACGGAATTCTCACAATGGCAACGCACGATAACGTTATCCCAGGAGCATCAAAACCTGTCCAAAACGAGCGCAGTCCAAATAGAGATGCATTTTCCTCCGCCTTGAACTGATCGCCAATGTACGCCGCACCCGAAGAAGGCTGAACCAGAATCGGCAGTCCTGGCGGCAGCGTCATTCTTTTGTTCACTTCGTCCATCTCGCGCCGAGAGTGGAACAGTGCAAGAGTTCGCCCTCCCATAGTCGTGATGATTTCGGAAAGCTGATCGGCGATTTGTTGAAAGTAAACCGGCTCAGAACCATTTTGCCGCGCTGCAGATGGGTCGCTCACCGTTCCACTTTTGGGAATGAACAAGGCGGCTTGGTGACGATAATCGAATGGGCTTGGAAGCACTTCTTCAAAATCTGGTTGGCAGCCCAGCGTCCTCCGCATGAAGGCGAAATCATTGTCTATTGCCAAAGTCGCCGATAGCAAAACATACGGCTTTCGATACCAAATTAGTTCGGCTAGAGGTTCGGCTAGGCCAATCGTATCGGAACGCAAAGCCGCTGATGATGTTTGAGATCGAACGTAGCTGACGGTGACGCCTTCAGGCTGCAACAAAGCCATGGCTTCGGCTCCCATTTCGCTCATATAGTTCATATAGTTGCGAACGGACTCTCTTGCCGGCTTTACAGATTCTCCAGCGGAATCCTCCCATTCAACGAGGAGCTTTGTAAGGGCACTAACGAACCTGTGGCAACATTCGAACAGCGAAGTCGCAATTCGGTTCGCGCCTTCCAAGCCATGGGGTGCCAATGCGGACTTTACGGACGGATGCTCTTCAAGCGAACTCGGCGAGGTCTTCAAGATTCCGCCTTTGGCGAGTTGAAGCCCGTACGTCGCCAAATCCCTTTCGATCAGGGATGCGCCGGAACGGAATTCGTCGCACAGTTCTGTCAAGTCCTTCTTCCCGTGGCATTGGTCTGCGATAGAAAAAAGTGCCGATTCGATGCGTCCGCAAAGCCCCATCAGCATGTGGAGCTCTGCTGACGAAAGGTCGAATTCCAATCCGCTTTGAGCGGCTTGAATGAAGTCGTGGCCTTCGTCAACGACGAGGAAGTCATATCCTCCGAGCATCCCCTCGCCCGAGTCAGAATTCCTAGCGTTCAGCGCATCTTGAATCACGACCGAATGATTCGTAATTACAATCTGAGCACGTTCAGCTTGCTTTCTGGCCTCATAAAACCAGCACGAATCGTATTCCGGGCAAAGCCTCGCCGGACAAACGGGCGGAACAGAAACTTTTTGCCAAAGCGATTGGATCGAGCCATAAGGGGATCGGGAAAGTTTTCGGAACTCGGTGTCAATACCTAATTCGAGACGATTGGAATAATCTGGAAACTCGCTTGGCATGGCATCTCGCAATCCAAGTCGGCAAACGTACCTTTGCCTTCCGATCAAAAACGCGCAGCGGACATCGGAACTGGATTCAAATAGGGACAAAGCTAGAGGAAGGTCTTTCCTCCAATATTGCTCAGCAAGGACATTTGTGTAAGTTGCAATTACTGTTCGCTTGCCTGAAACAATGGCTTGAGCAATGGCTGGAATCAGTGCCGCAAGCGACTTTCCAAGTCCAGTTGGAGCTTCAATCAACCCTCGTTGGCTCTGTCCGATGAGGTCGCAAACGATTTGAGCCAAGTGCAATTGGCCCGCTCTTTCAGAAAATCCGGGCATCTCGAGAAGGCGCGCCAAAGCCGCTTCGACCAGGTCAGTTGCTGTGGGCAGTGCTTCCTCAGTTGTCATATTGTTAACTTTTCGTTAAACCTCATGAAATTATTAGGGTTTCACCCTACAAAACCTAAAGTAGTTTCCGAGAATTTGAATGTAAAGAAAAGGGCGGCAGGACCTGTATGATGAATGAGACAATTGAAGAAATTCGAAACTGGGCTTGCTGGAGCAAGGTGCGTTCGGTAATTCGTGCGGCCCAATCGTCCTTCGGCACCGTACTAGATAGGGCCTACCATTGGCTCGAAAAACGGTCTGACCACGAAAAAATAACCGCTGTCGTAGCATCGTTTTTGCTATTGATGGCTGCCGATCTGTTGCTCGGGCTACACCATGCTTGGAAGCACGTATTCTATCTTCCCATTTGGTTTGCCGCGTGGTTTTTGCCTCGCAGAGGAGCAGTTTCGATTGCGACGCTTGCCTCAGCCTGGCTAATTGCTTCGCCGATGCTTCGAGGGGAGTCCTACACAGTCGGACTGATTTTGGGTTTATCCGTTGCATTGGTATTCTTCCACTTTGGCGGTCTATCGCTTTCCTATCTTCGTCAGGTCTTTGATCGAGAAAGCCACCGCGCCCGCTTTGATAGCTTATCAGGTTGCCTCAATGCTTCGGGGTTCTATGAAAGAGCAGAAGCAAAACTCTCAGAGTTGCACGAGGAATTTAAGCCTTTCGCTGTCGTTTACCTTGATCTAGACAATTTCAAACAGTTGAACGATACCTTTGGGCACCTCCAGGGGGATGAAGCATTGGGAATGATAGGACAGGTGCTTCGCGAACAAATCCGTAGTTCCGACTTTGTTGCGAGAGTGGGTGGCGATGAATTTGTAATTTGGCTGAATCACATCGGTCCCGATCTTGCTTTTCTAGTGACTCGGCGAATCCATGAAGCCGTCGAGCGAGCATCAAAGGAGAGCAACTGGGGGTTCTCCTCAAGCGTTGGATGTGTAGCATTTTCCGAAGTCCCTGAATCAGTCCATGCGGCCCTCCAGGTTGCGGACGAATGCATGTATCGAGCAAAGAGCACGGGCAAATCGAAAATCGTGAGCGAGATGTGGCCATCGCAAATCGGCGTTTCAAGAGTTGCTCCGGTAAGCTCTATATCAATTCGCTAGCCATCAATCAAATACGCAAAAAGGTCAACAGCAAGTCCATCTGGATCGAGAACAATTGCATATCGCTGCCCCCAAAAGGCGTCCCACGGTTCTTTGTGCCCTTTGTAACCCGCGTTCGTGAGTTTTGAAAACTGAGCGTTGACTGCATCTGGCGAATCGCACAAAAACGCAACGCCAACCCGTTGGCCGACTGGCTGAACCCAGTCAGGATCAATGCCCTTCATCATCTCGACCTGGTTCCAACTAATGCGAATTCCGCTAGGCAGTTTTGCCTCGGCGTAAGGGCTGCCGGGTTCGGGATCGGGGATTTC
>JANNJE010000313.1:0-8008 GCA_031405735.1 Armatimonadota bacterium
TATTCGGGCATTGAAGGGATTTTACTGTGTGGGGGGACTGTGTGGCTTGGCATATAGGATTCCCCTTCCTTTCACGAAGTGAGAGGAAGGGGTTAGGGGATGGAGAGCAATTAATCCCTGGTGGACATCACGGCACCGCAAAAACTACCACCGAACCCGAATACTGCCCGTACCTTCCCTCGGCGCCGTAGCCCTGAATCCGGTATTCGCGCTTTTCGGCTTGGCAGGGCTCGATCGGCGGTCGCTTGTCTGTAAAATGAATCGTCATCGCCACGCCGATCTGCTCCCATTCGCCATCGCTGCGGCGCGAATCTATCGCCAAGAGCTTGTTACGGTTCTTGATCAGCCGCAAACGCACGTGCCAGTTCGAATCAGGAAACGCCTTCAACGCAGGAACGTCGGGTTCGCGCTCGGGCAAAGTGATGATGCCGTATGCCTCGCCAATACTAGCGTTGAAGCCAACCGAAGCGCGGATGATGGCGGCAAACCGGCGGGTACGAGCCTCGATTCCGGGCAGAGCATTAACGGGAAAGGCGTGATTTACGGGTGGCGGTGTAGGCTGGGAGAACTCCAAGTTCGGGTTTCCTGAAAGCAGTTCGTCCTTCCATGCCGTCATGGATTCAGCATACGAACGAACCTGAAAAGCGAGGTCCACCGCGAGCCTGACGCATTCCGCATCGGCGACAATCTGGTCAATGTCAGCCAGCGTCAGCCCATGCGCCGTTCCAGTGGCTTGCGCCTCGGTTGCAAAAGTGTTGTGGAACAGAGCCTTCTGCGCCCCACGGATCGGATACCAATCATTCGCCATTTCGTTTAGCTGAAGAAAGTATACTTTAGTTTCCATATATTCACCTTTTATTTTAGTATTTGAATCTTTTTTAACTAAAGTATTGGCTAAAACTAATATTCAGTTGTCTTTATCTTTGCTTAATTCAGCTTTAATTTCTTAAGAGGAACCTTTGAAATATATTAACATTTCTGTGACAATTTCAAAGGACACTTTGTTGCTATACAATTTCCCTTTCTATAAGAGAAAGGTGCCATGCTACGGCTCCGTTGCACGGGAAACCAGAGAATTGAACCTAATCACGGTCCGCTGCTTTTATTTGTTCTATTAGTGCCTCATGCTCTTCATCCAATTGGTTGCAAAGTGCTTCGAAGGCAGCAAATTCACGGTTGTGCCACCGCAATGCCTCTAAAACAAGCTCTCGGTTCAGCGTCTGATCGAAGCGCGACCCCTGCACGAGGTTCTTGAGCGGCGAAACGAAGAAGAGCAATTTCCGCTCCGATTCCGGGAGATTGTGGATGGCTTGAAAGAATATCCGATCGATAACGGGAATCAGAGTCGCAAAGTTGGCTTCGAACCCTTCCGAAGTTTCCTCGGTCCCGTACCTGACAAGCTGATAGAGTTTGCCGGACTTGTCGTTAAGATCCTGAGCGAACAACTTTATCTCATCTTCGTTGAAGACGGCATCGTAAGCAGCAGCCGCGCTCCGCAGCTTCTCAATGTTGTGCCCGTACTCACTTCGAGCTGACGAGAGTGCCGTGAGCGTCTTGCTTGAAACACTCACAAAGAGTTTTAAGGATTTCTCTGCTACATCCAGCGCTTTGGTGAGTATCACTGTTGCAGTAGTGTAAGGCTCAAGTCGGAACAGGAGGCGCAGAGCGATGTAGTCAGATACGACCGTCAGTGCTAACCCAGCTGAAAAATAGAACCAATCTTTCTCGATTTTCTCCGCAGACTGCTTACGACTAATCATAGCAAGTATCCGGGATACCTTTTAGACCTGCCCAATGTGTGCAACGGAAAAGCGTTCCTCGTGCGAAGGGATTCTCTGCTGACTTGGAAAGCTTGTTCATTTGCCGATATTACTCCTATTGCACTGGCATCATCGTTACTCTGCTGACCGTAGCACAAACAGCGGTTAATTCCAACTTATCCTGAGCACTGGCATTACATTGGTTCGAAAATCGTACGCGTTCGAGGGACGAAGAGCCTTTCAAACCAACGTACTGCATATTCATCTGTCATTCCCGAAACAAAATCGACAATTGAACGTTCAGGGGACTTTACGTCGAAGCACTTTGGTGGAACGAGGTTGTTCGTGTCGAACATTGCGAACGTTAATCTTGAAACCACTTCCATCCCACGCCATTCAAGTGTGCGTTGAGCAGGGTGGCAAATGATACATTCATCCTTAACGTTCTCGATTGAATCGAAGATTGCCTTCATTTTCCCTCTCAATTCGCACTTTAATGCGATTAGTGGATGACTCGAATTAGCTGCTTTTACAAACTCTGTCGCTTTCATCATTTCATGAACCAACCTTCCGATCGCTGCTTTGCGAAGGCAACCGTCCACACTGAAAAGGCCCTCAACAACACCGGGCAATACTGGCTCGATCGTATCGCACATCTTCTCGACAGCCACAGAGCCTAGGACCCCTCCTCGCTTTACGAATCCCAGCGCAAGTCCATCTTCTAGGTCGTGAACCGCGTAGCTAATTTCGTCGGCCAAATCCATAATGCTACAGTCGAGAGACTTGTGAGATGTTTCTTTGAACCAGTCCTCGGACGTTGTTGGTTTAGTCTCCTTAAAGTAGTCTTTGTCCCCATTTGACAAGCCCTCAATCGCCCAGTCAAGAATCGCTGTGTCGCTGTCATAAATGCACTTTGGAGGCTTCCAATCTCCTTGAACAGAAGTGGGTGCACCCATGCTACGAGATCGACCGGGGCGCTTGTGCAGAGCGTCGCTATAGCAGATCGGATATTTGATTAGTCCGAGAATGGTTCTGCGAGTTAAATCGAGTCCATAATCTCTGGTATGTGACTCCAAGCGACATACAATCCGCAATGTCTGTGCATTGCCTTCAAACCCTTTGCACGTTGCGCCAACGCTGCTCTGTTGGTGACAATAGTCGAGGGACCTTTCACCTCCGTGCCCATATGGTGGATGTCCGATGTCGTGTGCCAAGCAAATGGACTCAATTAAGTTTTGAGATGGTAACCACTTGATGTATTCCGACTTCTCGCCGCTCTTCTTTAGCATTGAGACGATTCCACCCGCGATTTGGGCTACTTCTAATGAATGAGTCAATCGTGTACGGATATAGTCGTTTTCGCCTGACATGAAGATTTGCATCTTTCCTTGCATTCTTCGAAACGCAAACGAGTGTATGATGCGGGCACGGTCACGTTCCCATGCTTCAGGCTTTTTGGCGTCGGTTTCAACCGTGCCAGATCGTCGTGCTTGCCAGTGGGCACCGTCGGGGCAATCTATGTCGAACATTAATCCAATTATGCATGCACTTTAGTCGTTGACCTTTCATGAATTGATGAACGAATCTTCAGCAAGTGCACTGGAAATCTGATTCACTTACCCCATTCCCTCAATCAACATCTCTTTGTCAGGACCGATTCCCGCTACAACAACGCCGCTTGAAGACTCGAATCTGGTATTCGAACAGGGACCAAAGTTGAAACCCCAGGCTCGCTCATCGTCACATAACTTCCCTTCTCCCTTGATGGGAGAAGGACTGTGAACTCTGCGAAGTATGAGCTGGTGAACTGGGATGAGGGTGATTCTTTGCGTGAATAGAGATACTTGGCACCCTCACCTGAGCTCGTTCCTCGCACTTCCTCTCCTATAAAGGGAGAGGATGGAAATTTCAGTTACATCAACGCCGCTTGACGACTTGAATCGGGGATCCGGACCGGAACCAAAGTCGAAACCCCAGGCTCACTCAAGGTTGAAAAATCAAAATCGTCATTGCTCTTCTTCGCCGCATCTAACTCGAATTCGGCCCGGCTCAACCGTGACAATCGCTCCACGAAGCAGTTGATCTCCACAGAACGAAATCGCATTGAGGCAGGCTGCACCTTGTATTCTAGCTGCGGTATCAGCAAGCCGCAGAATCCCCGCATGAGGAAGTTGCCGTACAACCGCTAGTTCGCCAAAGTCCTTATCCAGAGTGACCAATACTCTCTGTTCTGCCAAAGCTAACGCGAGAACGTCCATATCGCCTGGATCGACACCAAAGTCTGCAACGATTGTAACATCGTGCCCCTCGCTTTCGAGTTCGTTCCGAACACCGCCCCAAACGCAGGAATCGAGAAGAAGCCTCATCCTCCAGTTACTGTTGGCATCACCCGCTCATGACCTACGACGCGCTGGGCATAGGTAAGACAAGCTAGAATGTCCTCGGTTTCGAGCCAGTCATAGCCTTCCAATATGGTCTCGAAGGTATCGCCAGCTGCTAGCATCCCTAACACATGCTCCACGGCGAGCCTGTGGCCTCTAATGATTGGCTTCCCGCCGAATATTTGCGGGTTTATCGTGATTCTCTCCAAGAGTTTCTCTGCGACCGACATAGTCTTATTATAGGCGGAAACTCTATTACCCCTCCGCCAAATAGTCCTTCAACCGCTTCGCCAGGCTCATTGTCATCGTTGGAGTAGCGGAGAGCTCTTCCACAGACGCCGCTCGCATGGCGTCTATCGAGCCGAACGTCCTCAATAGCAGCCGTCGCCTTCTTGGGCCGATGCCCGGAATCTCTTCCAAAACCGAGCCCGACATTCGCTTATCTCGCACTTTTCGATGGTACGAAAGCGCGAATCGGTGCGCCTCATCTCGGAGCCTTCTCAATAGCACCAAGCCAGCCGAGGCTAGAGGCAGTTCAATGTCGGAGAACGTGTATTGCTTGATTCCGTGGCGAGAGTATTTGTACTCCTCGTCTCTGGCGCGCTTGGAAGAGGGATATTCTCCAGGATTGGGCATCTCCCCCACTTCCGGTTCAAACACCTCACTCTCTAAAGCGGCGAACTTCTCCCCTCCTTTGAAGGAGGGGTTGGGGGTGGATGGCAACAAGTTCTCTCTCGGTTCCTGGGTTCCATTTTCGTCTGAGGGGTTTTCTTGACTAGTTGAAAAGTGTTCGCCATCCACCCTCGGTCCCTCTCCCGATTCCATTTCCCTCTCTTCGTTCGGCGGGATCTTCGACTTCAAAGGAGGGATGGTGCCAACTCCGGAATTGTAGGTATCTTCTTCGACTTCGCCGATTGTCAAGTGTTCGCCACCCACCCCCGACCCCTCCCTCAAGGGAGGGGAGTATCCCGGAACCGGAGGCTCAGACCCTAGGGGAAGGGAGACTTCATGCGGAACGATGATCAACTCCATCCTCTTTGCCAGCCCGACCATGGGAATATCCAGCCCCAATTCATCGCGAGCCTTCATAGCTGCCGAAAGTTGCCCTTTGCCGCCGTCAATCATGATTAGGTCAGGCTGTTTGTTGAACTTTGGATCATCGTCAACAAGCGCCCGGAGCCGCCTAGTGAGCACCTCATGCATCATGGCGAAATCGTTCGGACTTTCAGGGTGGTAGCGAACTTTGAACCGGCGATATTCTGCCTTGGCAGCTTCCCCGTTTTCAGTAACTACCATCGAACCGACTGGCGCCGTGCCCTGAATATTGGAAATATCGTAGCCTTCGATCCGCATCGGCAGAGAGCTAAGATCAAGCGATTCTTGAAGCTGCAAAAGCGCGGCTTGAACCCAATTCTCCTTCTGCTCTAGCTCTTGCGTAAACGTCTGCAGAGCGTATTCCGCATTTTGGGCTGCAAGGTCAATCAGCCGCATTTTTTCTCCAGTTTGCGGAACGCCTATAGTCACCGCCGAACCCCGTTTTTGCCTTAGCCATTGCTGAACAATGGCTCGCTCTGCAATTTCAACGGGAAGCAGAATCTCCCGCGGAACATCGGGCGCATCGCTGTAATACTGCTTTACAAACTCTTGCACCGCTTCGCCAGGCGACGCCGATCCCGAGCCATCGAGGAAGAACTGCCGTTGCCCGATCAGCTTGCCATTTCGAACGTAAAGCATCTGGATTGCTGAGCCGCGCTCGTCCTTTACAACGGCTACCACATCTTGGTCTTGCCCGTCGCTCGAAAGCACTTTTTGCCTTTGGAGAACGCTTTCAAGTGATGAAATCGAATCCCGAATTCTGGCAGCTTCTTCAAAGTCCAGCCTTTCCGCGGCCGCCTCCATCTTTTCCCTGAGATGAACCAAAAGTGTTTCCTCTTTGCCTTTGAGGAACATGGTTACGTCTGACAAGATTTCTCGGTACTGCTTCGCATCTGCGAGTCCGGCACAAGGAGCCAAGCATTGCCCCAGATGATAGTAGAGGCACGGGCGCTGAACGGCTTTTCCGCTGAAGCTCTTTTGGCAAGGTATCAGCGGAAACGCTTTGTGAAGGGTTTGCAGGGTTTCCCGAACTTGCCACGCACTTGTGTATGGGCCGAAGTGAATTCCGCCATCCTTTTTCGGTCGGCGAGTGAACATCAATCTGGGAAACGGCTCGCTAGTGATGGTGATATACGGGTAGCTCTTGTCATCTCGGAGGCGCACGTTATAGGGCGGGCGGTGCTGCTTGATCAGGTTGCATTCAAGTACTAATGCTTCTAGTTCGCTGTCCACGACAATCCATTCAATGTCGCGAACCTTGGCAACCAATCGGGCGATCCGGTTTCCATGCCGCGTTGAGCTTTGGAAGTAGGAACGAACCCTGCTTTTGAGCGAAATCGCCTTTCCCACGTAGAGCACTTCGTTCTTTTCGTCACGATAAATGTAGCATCCCGGCTTGGCAGGAAGATTCTTCAACTTTTCGGCGACTGCGTCAGTTGGGTGGTTGAGGGGCATTACGTTGCGATTGTGTGGAATTAGGGAAAATCGATTCTCATTTGATTCTGGCACCCGAATGGGATGCTGAGTACTAGCACTGTCCGTAGCTCTATTTCTTGTGACGCCATAATGGAAGTTAGCGAGACATGATTCTTTTTTGTTCACTTGCATGTTGTTTCAGTCTAAGCCTTGGTGCAGCAAATTATATTGCGCCGTCAACTTCAGAAATCAAAGTGCACGTGCCCAAGCGGCACTTTATAGACGTTAGCCTTGAAAATGGTCAACTGAATGCTGATTGCAACGTGGCGTACTTCACTTATCCTGGCGAACAAAATGTTGTTTTGGCTATCCCACTAGGGAAGAATTCACATCATTCGCAATTCGAGCTTGTCGCTTCAACGCACTGCGCAAATTCTCCCAAAATAGGCACGATGCGCCTTTGAAACAAATCCTCAAGTTCCACTGACAAGCCATGGGAGGTTTTTGGGTTCAAACTCGGGTGGTGGTATTTGGGCAAAAACAGCTCAACATAGAGAGGAGATTCATCTGTTGGCTTGAACAAATTGGAAGTGACTGGCACACGATTGGATCGTTGCAGCTCAGTCGAATCGTCAAAAAGCCGATCTATGTGATTGTTGCAGTGGAGACTATTGGAAAATCCTTGCAGCTTATCACGCTCATCGAGTCTGGGAAGGAAAAAGTCTTTGTTTGCAAGCAGGTTTTTCACTTGAATCAAACTGGGACCAAACAATTTTCAGTTGGCACCATGACAAGTCAGTGGATTTCGCCCATGCCCATTTCTAAGAAAAGCTCATTTAGCGCTATAGGAATCGCCAACTGCCTCGACATCAAATCAAAGACTCTTCAAACTGGATCGTGCTCATTTTTTTCCTTAGGTACTGGCAAAAAAATTTCGTACCCATATAGAGACGGCGACACGATACTGAGTTATCGCTATGTGGATGGCCGATTGTTTCGAAACGCGAGGAACGCAAATGCTCAATACGACGGTATGGAAACGATTGAAATGTTTGAAAAGGGCCGTTGGAACTGGGTTCGAAATGAGATTCTGGTTGCGACGGACCCGGAGAGAAAGTGGGTTGGTGTTTACGAACCAAAAACGGAAACACTCATTGTGGGACCTGTAAGTGACGTCCTTTTCTATCGGGCAAAACCGGGGACTTGACAGGGATAGTCAAGCTACACTAAACAGAATCTTTACTCTTTACGCAAGATTGGGTGATCTTTGTTGGTTCCCGAGCGTATAATCTTATTGATGAGAACCAACACTCTTAAACTTGTTGGCGTGGCGTTTGGCGCTGCGGTGGTTTTTGC
>JANNJE010000314.1:0-6516 GCA_031405735.1 Armatimonadota bacterium
GCTTGCCTTCTTCTGTCAATTGCAGCGCCCGGTACGGGCGTAGCAGCACTAGCCCTTCACTATGCATCCGGCGCAATGCTTTTGATACCGTGGGATGAGCAACTCCGATTTTTGCCGCGATATCGGTAAGTCTTGCTTCACCACATTCCTCGATCAAATCCAGGATGACTTCAACGTAGTCCTGCGCCAATTCGTCTCTGTGCGCTTCCCGCGTTTTTACGAATCTGTGCGATTCAGCTAAGGACTTTTTACTCATTTCCAATAATTGTAGCACTAGCTCCACTTTTTAGCCGTCCCTTATGCTAGAATAGTAAAAGTTAGCCGAGGCTACAAATTCGTGGAAGCTTATGCCAGTCGCCAAACCAGCACAGATTCCGGAACCTGTGGGATCGCTTCGATCCCTTCCAGAAGTTCACCACAGCATTTCAATAACCAAAAGCCGTTCTTGGATTCGCCGATTCTTGGCGTTTGCAGGGCCGGGTTTTCTGGTGAGCGTGGGATACATGGACCCTGGAAACTGGGGAACCGACTTGGCAGGTGGTAGCAAGTACGGCTACGCACTTCTTTGGGTGATCTTTGTTTCCAATCTCATGGCTCAATTTTTGCAAGTCCTGTGCGCTAAGTTGGGATTGGTCACTGGAAAAGACCTTGCCATGTCGTGTCGGGACTACTACAAACGCCCGGCCGTAATCGCCCTTTGGATTCTGTGCGAGATTGCGATCATTGCGTGCGATCTTGCAGAAGTCGTGGGATCGGCAGTGGCATTGAATCTGCTATTCGGTATTCCATTGCAGCTTGGCGTGCTCATAACGGGACTCGACGTCTTGCTAATCCTCGCATTCATGAAATTTGGTTTCCGAAAAATCGAAGCTATCGTGTTCACCTTGGTTATGACCATTTTCGGCTGCTTTGTCTATGAGATTTTCATGGCTCAGCCAAGCTTCCCTTTAATACTTGGCGGCACATTGATTCCAAGTATGCCAAGCCAAGAGGCTCTGCTGATCTCGCTTGGAATTTTGGGCGCGACGGTAATGCCCCACAACTTGTATCTTCATAGCAGCATCGTTCAGACTCGAATAGTTGATAAAGACCCGAAAAGCATAAAGGATGCAATTCGGTTTAACCGAGCGGATACAATTTTCGCGCTGAGTCTTGCTTTCTTTGTCAATGCGGCGATTTTGATTCTCGCGGCGGCAGTATTTTTCAAAGCAGGAATTGTAGTCGAGGAACTCCAAGATGGCCATAAACTACTTTCAGCGGCTCTGGGCGGTGGGGCGGCGACCGCATTTGCAGTGGCGCTTCTGGCATCAGGCCAATCTTCAACGATTACGGGAACTCTCGCTGGTCAGATTGTCATGGAGGGATTCATGCGATGGAAGCTTTCGCCTTGGAAGCGAAGGCTGATTACTCGGTGCCTTGCTATTATTCCTGCGATTATCATCATTAACGCTACTGGCGGCAAAGATACGGTTCAGCTACTTGTCATATCGCAAGTCGTTCTCTCCATGCAATTGCCATTTGCGATCTTCCCGCTAATCATGGTGACCAGCGACAAGCGCCGGATGGGGACATTTACAAATTCACGCTGGGTGATGGTATTGGGCTACGCCATTTGCACCCTTATCGGCGGGCTGAACGTGTACCTGCTGTATAAGACTATTGGTCCGCTTTGGCTAGGAATCATTGCAGGATTCGGTGCAGCGTTTGCAGCGTATGTTCAGTTTGGATACAAGGGCAAGGCTCCAGAAGCAGCGAGCGAATCTACGAATTAGTTCAAATAATTCCCATCCACTCCATAGCCCCAGAACATCGGGCCTCTTTGCAGTTGCCAAGACTGGTTTTCAGCGGCTGTCATTCCCGGCGGGTACAGATCGGCACCTTGCGTGTCTATGAATACTCCAACAGATGGCAATCGGTCTCTAAAATTGTGGAACTGCGGATAAGGAACCGCGCTTCCAAACGGCCGATTTCCCAGCGCAGCAGGATCAAACGGCTGCATGCGCTTATAGGTGTCATTGCCGTTTCGATCCCAAAACAAGGCATAGCTGTTGAGGTCGGAATGCCCGCCAGTCAAGTTGCCCCAAATGTCATCTCCATCGGCATCAATGCAAACCGCCATCGAGCCGTCACGTCCGATCGCCGCCCATCGCTCGACAGCATCGAGACGGTCGTTGTACTTGTCATCGCCAGCTAGATCAACAAAACTTCCTACTGCGAAATGCGCACCCGAACCCATCGAATAGTGCGTGCATCGGTAGGTGTCGTTGCCGCCGCGCTCCTCGAAAATTCCGGCTCCCCACCAGTATCCGCTTCCGAGCGTAAAGATTCCTGTGTGATATTTGTCGTCGCCCGCGCCCTCCACAACGATTCCGATTCCGCCGCCTTGGTTTTGCCCGTCTCCCGAATCGCACCGTCTTCCATACCCGCATCCTAGAGTCATGGAAACGGTTTTCCCCCATGCCTTCGAGTCGTTTCCGGTGTCAGCCGTGAAATATTCATCGTCACCGCTCACGTCAACCATTGCGCCGATTCCGCGAGTCCCGCCAAACCCCATGGACATACAGATCGTGCGATATTTGTCGTTGCCTTCGTTGTCGAGCAAAAGCCCGACTCCTGCGTACGCAGCTCCTTGCGCCCAGCCCTTTTTCGCTTCGTAGGTGTCGTTGCCCTTTCGATCAACCACGATTCCCGTACCGTAAAGTCCGAAGCCGATTCCGCCGTTTTTCACTCTATATGTGTCATTTCCGGCTGCGTCGTAGACCATTCCAATGCCGAAAAGTCCGCAGCCGATGTTGCCATCATCCGCAGTTCCATCGTAGATGTCATTTCCGCCGAGGTCGAGCGACAGCGATACGTTTTCAAGGTTGGATGAAGGAGCACCAATTAGACCGGAATACGCATCGTTGCCGCCAAAATCAATGACGATTCCGCCGTTTTTGTGCGTGTCGCTGCCCGTTCCGCCGATCACAAAGGAACCCGTGAAAGTTTGGAACCGGATGGTCTTGAAGTTGGTTGAGGTTTTTCCAGGAACGGAGGCATTGTATTCCGCTATCGCGGCGTCAAAGTGCCGGAGAAACAATGCGGACCCGAACGCTGAGTAGTTTGCATCCCAATTTCTCATGGCGTCATAGGCTTCTCGGTTTTCAACGATGATCGTATCGTCGTTTACGTCGCCAAGGTACGGAGACACGAGGAGGTCATAGGTGAATCTTCTGGGAATATCCGCCTGCCATGGCATTCCATCCGGTGACGAATACCCTTTGCCTGTATTGGTTGCCCTACCCAAGTAGGGTTGCGAAATTTTTACCGCTACGATAATTCTAGCAACTAACCTTTGCGAGCGTTCATCCAAACCAGTAAGAACAAGTTTTGCACCCTTGCCATCCGGAGTTCCGAGCAACTTGTCAACAGCCGCTTGCGGTGTCGCCTCCTTCGGAATTCCCGGCACGCCCCAATCACCCTTGTCTTTCGGAACAGCCCATTCCCTTCCTGCCCTCGCCTCTAACTGGCTCCACAGCATGTAGCAAAGCTGGGCTGGCTCGTTTGCATAGGCAAGCAGATTGTTGCCCATCAGCCCACCGTATTCCGATGGCGCCAAAATGTCGCGAAACAGGTTTTCAACGGTTCGGAGTCGGTATTCGAACGTGGGATATCCGAGCATTTCCTCAAAGGAATAGCCCATCGTCTTCCCTTCCCTTCCAACCGCCTTCTGAATCTGTTGCCAAAGATCGTTTGGTGGCGCTAGATATTGGCGACCCGCTCTCGTAAAGAGACCATCGGCGGCCTGCCCAAAGGCAAGAATTGGTGCTACTAACAGGGAAGTTGCCAGGGAAAAACGATTCAAAAACTGCATCTCTGCACAAGAATACAGCAATGCCGCTGCCAATATCAGAACAGCTTAGAGAATCTTAGTTCAAAGAGATTGAAAGTTACGCCACTTCGTAAATCGCAGCAATCCGTTCCGAAAAGCTTCTTACTTCGTTTGGCTCCCAAGACAAAATCTTCTTGTCCAAACTCTTAATGTTCTTTGATGCAACGCAATTTGGCTCTGCTATAACGAACGGTTTCCGGTTGCGAATGCACTTAGCTGCAACAGGATCGCTGTAGATCGCGCCCAAATACGAGATTTCCGACTTTAAGAACTGCTTTGTGATGGTCGAGAGCGTGCTGAAAGTCTTAAAAGCTTCGACATCGCTTTCCACCATGTTTACAACGACTTGAATGCTGGCTGACTTGTTTCCGCGCAAAGCTGATTTAATTGTTGCGTAACCGTCGGTTAGGCTGGCTGCATCGGGCGTTATGACAACTACGACTTCATCGGAAGCCTTCAAGAACGACATCACACGGCGGTCTATGCCTGAGCCTGTATCAAAGATCAGATAATCCGTATCAGCTTCGATAGCAAAGACCTGCGTGAAAAATTTCTTGAGCTTCTTTGGGCCTGTGCTTGCGATGCTGCTCACTCCAGATGTTCCGGTCGCGACCCATACTCCATCGGGACCATGGTGCAGGATTTCCATCAGAGTCTTTTCTTCATTGATCACATGTTGAAGATTGAATTCGCTTCGAAGACCGAGTACAACGTCGAGGTTTGCAAGCGCAAGGTCGGCATCAAACAAAACGGTTCGTTTGCCTGCTTGCGAGAGTGCAATTCCAAGCCCAGAAGCTATGCTCGTTTTGCCGACTCCACCTTTTCCACCAGTAATTGCAATGGTCCTCATGCTGCCACGCTCAATTCAGATTGGGACGGCTCAACTGCTGCCAACAATTCTAGCAACTCGTCTCGATCCTTTTGTCGGCGAGCATGCTTTGGCTTTGCAGAACGGATCGAATTGGCGATATAACTTCTGTTTATGGCTCGCTTGATGTCTGCCGGCGTCGCCAAATGAACATTTAGCTTTAGTTTGGTCCAAGAGTACATAGCGTTAATTGTATGAATACCAAGTGGATCTGCGATGGCAATGTGCAGTCCTCTTTCATCTATCCAAAGCGGAAGGCAAACGTGCTCAATAGCAAATTGCTGCGGCACTAGTTCAATTGCTTCGAATTTTGCCGTAAAATCTGAGAGGTCAATCATGGGGTGGTCAAATTGCTTTGCCAAAGCCGCAATAACGTTTTCCTCTCGAACAAATCCGAGTTCGGAAAGGACTTCGCCCAACCTGGCTTTAGTTCGTGAACGCCATAAAAGAGCTTCTTCGAGCTGTTCAGGCGAAAGAAACCCTTCCAACACTAATAACTCGCCAATTCTAAGGTACGCAGACTTGCTCATCCTATGTGTATCATCGGAATTTGGACTTGCATTCCTCAGTTGCATTCTCCACTATGATCTGAAAAACCGGCAATCGTCGAACCTATAAAGATTGAGTTTCGTTTTTCGGCCCATATCCGTCATTCAAGTGTCAGGCCCTGCAACTTGTATTTTTAAGGCTTGATCTGAAGGAGGAATTTCGTGCTCAAAGAATTCAAAGAGTTTGCTATGAAGGGCAATATGCTCGATTTGGCCATTGGTGTTATCATAGGGGCTTCATTTTCTAAGATTGTTGATTCAATGGTGAATGACGTAATCATGCCGCCGATTGGCAAGGTGACGGGTGGGCTGGATTTTTCAAAGATGGGGTTTTCCCTTGGCGTGGGCAAGGATGGAAAGGACGTCCTGCTTAATTACGGCAATTTCATAAATGTCTTCGTGAATTTTTTTATCGTGGCGTTTGTGTTGTTTCTGGCCGTGAAGGCCATTAACAAAATGAAGCGTGCCGAAGCGGCCGCTCCAGCGGAACCAGCTTTGCCACCCAAAAACGAAGTGCTTCTCGAAGAGATTCGTGACCTCTTGAAGGCGAAATAGCTGAAATTTCACCATTCTTAACATCTAGTTCACTTAGGGCTGGTTTCATGAATGGGAGAGCAGTCCGAAGAGGTTGCCTAAGACAGGGAATAGAATCGGCCCCGATCACCTCGGGGTCATTTTTTTGGTTAGGTTGAAGATAGGCTGTATTTGGCGAGCCACCGGGTAGGATTGGCATTGGAATGAACACTGCTCCGAATTCAAGTTGGCCGCCGCCTTGCGCAATCTGGTACATAAAGCTGCTTGGTTCATTCGAAATCGTTTCGAATTCAAACGAACCCGTCCGGTTTCGATCAAGGACTTCTGCTTTAGTTTTAGCCTACTTGTCAATTCACAAATCTCGGGAGTCGGCGAACGAGGAGCTCCAAGAGCTGTTTTGGCCTGAAAGCGATGGCGACCGGCAAGCACAAAATCTGCGTCGAGCTATTGCCGACCTGCGAAAAGTCCTGGAAGACGGTTTGCCTTTGGGCTCTGTAATTGCAACCAGGAAAGGGTACGTGTCCCTAAATTCGGATCGAGTTGCAACTGATTTCCAAAGATTCCAAGATTTGATCAAGTCAAGTGGTGACTGCGACCTGACCTTTCTGCACGTTTTCCCCTATTCGCCCCGCAACGGCACGCCGGCGGCGCGTATGCCGCAAGTGAACGGACCTGAAATCCGTAATCGCGCTACC
>JANNJE010000315.1:0-9800 GCA_031405735.1 Armatimonadota bacterium
CGGATTGGTCGGGGTCTCGACCCAGACCATCCTGGTCTTGCTGGTCATCACCGCGGCGAAGGCGCTTTCGTCGGAGAGATCGGCGTAGACCTGCAGGGCGAGTATCTCGGCATCTTGATAGGCATTTTGGTTGCCGCAGTAATTTCGGGTGCGATGGTCACCCTTAGTTGGTTTTTGGGTCCAAAGAAGAGGACTCCTTACAAGAATTCGCCGTACGAATGCGGAGTTCAACCTATCGAAGGCGCAAAAGAGCGTTTTCCCATCAAGTTCTATTTGGTAGCAATTCTGTTTGTCCTGTTCGATATTGAAGTCGTATTTCTGTGGGGTTGGATGACAGTTTTTCGAAGCGAGAGCCTCGAATTTCAGCAATTCAGCTTTATCGAAATGATCATTTATATGTCCACTTGGATTCTCGGATATGTATATGCTCTGCGAGTCAACGCTATTGATTGGGACGAAACTCTATCTCTTCCTGCCAAGCACGAGGAAATTCAAATTGGAGAACAAGCGGCATGAGCGAAGCCGTTGCTCGCCCTGAAATCGCCCTAGTCGAGAAGCGATTTGGCAAAGGGCTCTTGAAATCTAAGACTGAGTTGCAAAACACGTTTCTTTGCGTCGAAACGGAGATTGTTCCTGCCGTAATCGAGTTTCTGAAAACGGAGTGCGGCTACGACTATTTTTCGGAATGCCTAGGCGTGGACTACAGCACGTGGACTGGCTCAAGAGACCTTCCAAATCGTTTCGAAGTGGTCTACAACCTCATGTCAACCACTACTTATGAGCGGATTTTTGTAAAAGCTGGGGTGGATGACGGCCAAACTGTTCCTACTTGCAAACACATCTTTTTGGGTGCCGAATATCCCGAGCGAGAGATCAACGATATGTTTGGAGTCGTGTTTGACGGCAACGAGCAGACCACGCGCTTCTTGCTTCCAGATGATTGGGTTGGCTTCCCGCTTCGCAAGGAATTTCCGCTTGGAGGAGAAGAAGTTCTTTTCGATCAAGGCGACCGTGGACCTGCGGTTGCCGACCTTTCGATGCCACATGCAGGGGAAAGTTTTGAGGGCAAGACTGGTTCAGAAGATGTTGGGGGGCGTTAACGCCGGGAACTCGCAAGTTGGTATCGCAAGCGCCAAAGCAATGAAGTCGGGCCTCGTTGATTGTTCATTAAGCCCAAGATGAACCGATGAGTTGTTCGCGATTGTAGATTTCCCACTCTAAGAGCAGCAAGAGCTTGAGTCTGCACTGGGACAGTAATCCGTCTAGCAATATGCGGTGCTTTGATTCTAGGTACTTATTCAGCCTGACAGGATCGTATCGTACTAGGGATCCATACCAAAAGAACAACACATACAATGAAGCAACTTCGGGAATGAAACCATTGATTCCGGAAAGGTGCTTGGCTTGAAGTAAGGAATAACTATCGCCCCCCTGGAAACCTATAATTGGGCAGTTTCGCCTTAAGTGTGACAGCAGTTTCTCTTTAGCAATTGACTCGTCTCTACAAGACACTACATTGCGTTCTCGAAACGAATGAACTTGAATAGAAGTAGCAAGGCCCGATGATAGGGGGAAGGAGCGACCAGTTATGCCGAGGTATGTAAGTGGTGATTCTGGAATTGACCACAATGTTCGAAGATCACTTACTGTCAATGTCGCATCGTTGGCCGAATCTACTGGTACGTCCAATGTTAGCCAAGCCTTGCGGGTTGTTGCATCCCAGTAAAAGTCAACGAACACTCGTATTAGTGCTAATTTGATATTGAATACGCTGCTAACTTCGGTTCCCAAATCTAAGACTGTTTGAAATAGCTCACTAAGAACGAGATCAATATTTGCCGCCGGAGGAGTGAATCCGTTTACAGCTGCAAGCAGCTCATGGAAGATTCCTTGTTTCTTGGTGATTACTATCTTTTCATTTGCGAAGGCAGCAGGGGTCGAACTGTGATGCACTGCGAGGCCATGATTATAGTTCGATGTTCTCGATAGTAATCCTGGTCGGTGCAGCTCAATTACCACCTTTGACAGGTTTAGGAACGAATAGTAGTAGTAAAGTGGTGCCGTTGTAAGTGAAGAAGACTTAGCTTGATTATAGAATTCAGATGCCTGCTCTATATGTGCCCCAATGCTTCGCGCAGCCAAAAGTGAATTCCTTGGAGAGATTTTATGAATTGTGCTCGCAACATCTCGGGCAACTTCTGCCGATGCCAAGTGATTCAATGTAGACCAAATGACATCTTCCTGTTGACCAAGTGTACGTACGACTTCCTTTTGTGAGAACGAAGTCGAGTTCTTTTGAATAACGGTTCCACCGCGGGGCTTGGGTTTAGCCATAATTGAGTATTCGAGCCAATCCTGTTATAGTCCTGCACGTTTCAAAAAGCATTTAGACTCAAATTTCTACGAAACGAACGGGTGATCAACCCAGTTCAAGTCGAAATCACTGGTTCAAATTGCAGTTATTCAGGCGTGCCCGAAACATCTCCATTGTTTATGCCATCTTCAAGTGAGGAATGCCTGCCCAGCAATTGGGAGAGGAGCACGCACATCTGAAACTGCCCGACGAGGCAAATGGGCGCTGCGAATCGGGACTAACCCCTCAGATAAACATGGCACTCTTGGGAATCCAAAAGATTTGCGGAGCAAACACTGCAACCCGCAATCCACAATCTGATATCTGGAGCCACTTTGGGGAATCGAACCCCAGACCTATTCTTTACGAAAGAATTGCTCTACCGCTGAGCTAAAGTGGCTTATAGCAGGTCAAGAATTTTACTCCAGACTTGGACGTTGGGTCTAGCCCGCTTGCCGATCACTTGCCGACAATTTGCAGATCACCTGCCAACCAATCCTGTGCGATAATTCTCGTATGACAGATGCCACAAGCCTCCCATCATTGAACGACGATTACTCCGTATCTGAAAGCGCTATATCAGCATTCTGCGAAAATGGCTGGGCATTGCTGAGGCGTGTTTGCTCTCCAGACGAAGCGGCGACTTACGGCGAACTGATCCGGGAAGTTGCCATCGCCCACAACCGCGAAACCAGACCCATGGAAGAGAGGGACACCTACGGTAAGGCGTTTCTTCAAATTACAAACCTATGGCGCCTTGATGATCGAGTCAAAACCTACACACTCAGCAAACGGTTTGCGGGCATCGCGGCAAAGCTATTGGGGGTTGAGCGTGTACGAGTTTATCACGATCAGGCTCTGTTCAAAGAACCGGGCGGAGGGCACACACCTTGGCACCAAGACGGATATTTTTGGCCGCTCGACCATTCAAAGACAGTGACGATGTGGATGCCGCTCGTTGATGTTCCGACGGAAATGGGAAGCATGTCCTTTGCCGACGGTTCGCATCACGCAGGGATCGTTTCACTGGAAGAAGGAATTTCGGATTCCAGCGAAACGTTTTACGAGCAATATGTAAGAGAAAACGGCTATTCGATAACAACAAGCGGCGCGATGAAGGCTGGCGATGCCACATTCCATTCTGGGCTGACGTTGCATAAAGCCCCTAACAATCCAACCCAAACGGTGCGCGAAGTCATGACGATCATTTACTTTGCCGATGGACTTCGCATCGCAGAACCGCAAAATGCTAACCAACAAAACGATCTCGAAACTTGGTTCCCTGGAGCTAAGGCTGGCGGTCTGGCGGCGACTGAGTTGAATCCGAGGGTTTGAGGGGTTTGCTGGTTGTTCGTTGTTCGTTGTTGGTTATCAGATGTCAGTTATCGCGAGGGGCTACATGCGACAACAACGTGACGGTCGCTTTGACAATCTATGGACAACTGCCAATAGCTACCGACAACTGATAACTCACAACCGATAACCTAGCGTCCCTGCTTGCGAGGATTCTTCAAAGGCTTTTCCGTTTCCGCCAGATAGTTCGTCCCACGCTCCTTAGGCATTCCATAAAGTTCGGGATGTTGATACTTGCCACGCTCGCGCCCTTGCTTTTCGACCACGTCCTTTGGCTTGCGATCACGAACGTAAAGATCGTTTCGGTCCGCATCCACGCGCCAGGAGACTTCCGTGTTGGGTGCGTTTGTCCTTATCTGGAACTGATTATTCCTAATTCTCTTGCTGATTTTCGCTTGGACAAAGGCTTCTGAATCCGCATCATCAATGATCGTCAACTGATACTTAAAGTTGATGTTGATCTCTTCAAAATAATTAGGAAGTTCAACCCATGCGTAACCTTTCGTATCGGTAACCACATTGCCGACATAGAAGTTTTGCGGCATTGGGCTCTCTGCTGCATAGTGAAGCAGATACTTGTTTTCTGGGTCGAACGGGTGGTCAATGCGGAAAGGCTTGACACCAGTTGATCCCATATTGCCGAAGGAATAGACTCCCCAGCCAGTTGGGCTGGAAGATTGGCCAACCACGCCGACCGCTGTGCCGGTACCGGAATACGCATGCCCGTAGACTGCATACGTTGAGGTAGTGCCGTTTCTGGCATCGACGCCCGCGAAACCGTTGGTAGTCAGAGCCCAAACTGCTGAGCCGTTCAACGCGTCGACTCTTAGTCCGCCGCCATCAGAGTTGTTGATATGTGCTGTTTCGACAAATGGGTCAGAGGCGCTGACTTCGAGCCGTCGCGTAGAAGGAGCGATTCCAATTCCCATATTGCCGGTGACCTGCGCACGTCCCTGGAAGTAGCCGGCGAAGCCGTCTGGGCTGTTCACGAGACCGTAGACGCCGTAGGTCACTCCAGAACCGGAAATGGCATGGCCATAAACCGCGAGCCCGCTATTGCTTGAGCTTTGCCCATGAACTCCAATCGTCAAGCCGCTACTAGCATATGCCCCTCCGAACACGCCTTTGCCAGAAGTGCTTACATTTTCGAAAGACCCTCCTGTCGTTTGGCCGGTAGCCGACTGAGCAAAGCCGTAAACCGCCAAGCCCGATGAGCTGGCGGACTGGCCCCACACGCCTCGCGTAAAACCAGTCGGGGCCGTGGCAAAGCCGAAGACTCCCTTTCCGTTGTCGCTCGCGCTCTGGCCCCAAACGCCGAAGGTCTCGCCGCTTGTAGAAGTCGCCTTTCCCAGTACCCCTTTTCCAGCTGGGCTGCTTACCTCGCCTTGCACGCCGATCGTCGCCCCTGATGTGGCTGTGGCAACGCCATTGACACCGATACCAGATGAACTGAAACTTCTCCCAAGGACGCCATTAGTTGCACCAGTTGCATTGCCGGCGACGCCAGTGACGCCGACACCAGCTGTACTCGGAGTTTCAAAAAAGCCTCCAAAGTTTGCGCCAGTGCTGTGGGTAGCATTTCCATACACACCCATCCCTATCTGGCTGTCGCTTTTGCCCCAAACGCCAAAGGTCAGCCCAAAGGGATCAGTTACATAACCGAAAACGCCTGGCGTAAATGCCGAACCCGACGAGTTCGTGCCGCTGATAATTCCCTGTCCTGAAGAGTTACCACTCAATATCAATGGGTTGGGTATAGATTGGAGGAACGCGGTGCTGTTCAAACCGTCCAACAGGTCGGCATTTACGCCAGTTAGCCCAGCACCGCCACCGACGAACTGCGAAGCTCGAACAGTTCCGCTCACATTCGCGTGGCCAGATTGGCTCGTTCCCGGTGTCGTGGGCTGAAGGTTTACAAATGCCTTCGGAGCACCGAACTGCGAAGTTGCCGTCGTGGCGAGCAACGCGCCCGTGCCTATCGCAACTATGATAAATGACAATATGGAATTACGGTTCATGTTGGTTCCTCTCTTTGAAGGTTGAGGTTCCATTATAAGGTTTTTCCAGGCAAATAGACGGAAATGTGCGGATTCCCGGGGAAATTGCTGGGAGGCTCGTGTTCGTTGAAAGGAGAAACCGTCAGTTGCTTGCGCTGAGAAATGGGTTCACAATAAGACTCAAATGAGCAGAATTCAGAAATTCTTTGTGTGGCTATTGCCAAAAAAGTGGGCACAGGATATGGAAGCTCATTCACGATCTTGGATGGTTCGCTGCCCATGCGGTTATGAGAGATCTGTTTGGGAAATGGGTGGAATTCGATGGAAGGCAACAGGGAATCCTAGGTGGTTTATGCGCTGCCCAGGCTGCGGGATTCGTAATTGGCATGTCGTCGAGCGAAACAATCCAAAGCAAGACTAACAGAGCTGGCAAGGAATTGATATGCCAACCTACCGCCGAATTACCTTTACAGCGTTGATTCCCTTTTCATTCCCAAAAGTAGTGACTACATACTTTGAACCAAGACACCGAACCCGAGGCAAGCAATATGTGGGGATGCCGATATATGAGATACGAGATGGGACCAGCTGGTCAAGCGGTCCCTTCCACGCATTCCCTAATCCCGGACATTTCGATCCAGTATCGGCATCCCCAATCACGATCCCTACTTTACTTAGCGATCAGAATGACAAGAAGCACAATCAAAACGACCGTCAACATGTCCTTATCGCTCAACGTAGTCGTCGAATACGGCACGTTTACACGATCCCCAGGAAGCATGGCGATCGTGGGCGCAATAAGCGCAAGTCCCTCCATCTTGTACGTTCTATTCGGGGTACCAATTCCTGGCTCGGCCGAAGTCACGGTCACGTGGTTGATCTCCTCTGGCCGAACAATACGGGCCTCAGCCAAGACATCCGCAAGCGTAAGCCCTGGGCGGTAATTAATCGGCGAGGGATTCGCCACGCGGCCGTTGACAAGCACAACAGACTTCAAGTCAAGAGTAGGCACGATCACGGTGTCGCCTGGTTGCACGCTCGGTACAAGTCCCAGCGCATAAAGATCCCATTTCTTTGAATCGCCGTTCGGCGCGCGCACTTCGACGGCGCGAAGGTCAGCGCCGGGCGTGAATCCGCCTGCAAGCTGGACTGCCGAGCGAACGCTCGACGCATTGGTGACATAAACGGGGCCGGGAGTTTTGACCGCGCCAGTAATCTGTACGGGCACCATCAAGTTGAAACTGGCGAGCACCATGCTCGCGCTTGCGATAGTAAATAGACTGCACATATGTACAACCCTCCTTTTTTCGTTCGATGGACGATTTCGCCCATTCGCTCTGCGGCGCGACAATACGCGCCAAGGTCTCAGAGACCTTTTATTTAGCTACGTCCGAACGAATGGCCTTGTCGCTTGGATTGCAGTCGTGGGTGCAGGGTGGTGAGTGCGGAGTGCTGAGTGTACAGCACTCACCACTTCGCACTCTCCACTCCCTACTCCCCAAATCCAAAAACCCAAAACCAATCTCCACCGTCATTACAACCATGCCTCAGGAAATTCGCCTTGGAATCGAACACCACGAAATGGAGTGGCTCTCGCCTTTTGCGGTCCGAGCAGCCGAATCATTAGGCAGAATGCGAGACGAAGAGTTTGACCCAGTACGAACTTGCTTTCAACGGGACAGAGACAGAATTCTTCATTCAAAACCATTCCGCAGGTTAAAGCACAAAACCCAAGTGTTCATCGAGCCTCAAGGCGACCACTACCGAACTCGAATGACTCACACACTTGAGGTCGCTCAAATTGCCCGCACGATCGGGAGGGCATTACGGCTGAATGAAGACCTAATTGAGGCCATCGCACTGGGGCATGATGTTGGCCACACTCCATTTGGTCATGCCGGCGAGGCAGCCCTAGATGAAGCCATAAAAGAGCGCATTTTTCAGTTTGGAGCCATAGAGGGCGATCCAATCGAGTTTCGCCACTACACGCAATCGCTCCGAATCGTGGAAGTCCTTGATGATATGAATCTCTCCATCGAAGTGCGAGCGGGTATCGGCGGACATAGCAAAGGTGAAAAAGACCTGACCGATGCCGACGGAGCAAACGTCAGCTCATTAGAGGCTGCGGTTGTACGAATCGCGGACCGAATTGCTTATATGAATCACGACCTCGACGACGCCGTTCGTAGCGGAATGATTCCAGAAATTCCGAGCCATTTCCAATCCATCGGTACCAGCCACGGCAAACGGATTGGCGCAATGGTTCAAGACGTGATTGAGCAAAGCAACGGCCAGCCAGCGATTCGACTTTCTCCCTCCATGCTGGTTTCGATGAACGACTTGAAAAATTGGCTATTTGAGAATGTGTATCACCAATACCCAATTCGGTATCCAGATATTCTCAAAGCGCAAACTCTTGTGAAGGAGCTGTTTCATCACTTTTGCAGCCCTGGCAATTTGCCCGAAGGCTTTAATGGCGTTCAGGGAGCGGTGGACTATGTAGCGGGCATGACGGATCGTTTTGCGATGGATATTTTTACAGAATTGAGGCTACCGACTGAGTTCCGGCTTGTGAGGGGGTGAGGTTCGCTTTGTTGCTCGCTATTGGATGTTAGTTATCAATTGTCGGTTATCGGTTGTTGGTTGTCCGTTCCCTGCAATTCGCATTCCTACTCTCCACTCTCCAGAGAGTATCCTTCTCAAATGCCCAAACTCGTCCTCATTCGCCACGGCCAATCGCTGTGGAACCTTGAAAACCGATTTACAGGATGGGTGGATGTTCCTTTAACTTCCCATGGCGAACAGGAAGCCAAAAAAGCGGCATCAAAACTGAAGGATTTCAGCTTCGATGTTAGTTACACGAGTGGCCTCACAAGGGCTCAACGAACCCTGCAGCTCATTCTTGAAGCTAACAACTGGAACATTCCTGTGATTCGTGATCAGTCCCTAAACGAAAGGCATTACGGCGACCTGCAAGGCATGAACAAAGACGAAATGCGAGCGCAATTTGGCGAAGAGCAAGTAAAGATTTGGCGCCGAAGCTACGATGTTCCGCCTCCCAATGGCGAGGCTCTCAAGAATACTGCCGAGAGAACCGTCCCCTTTTTTCGACGCTGTATCATGGGAGATATTCGCCAAGGTAAAGATGTCCTCGTCGTGGCACATGGCAATTCTAATCGCTCGATCATTATGGTTTTGGACAATTTGTCTGGCGAGCAAGTTGTGGCATTGGAATTAGGAACAGGTGTTCCAGTAGTTTATGATTTAAGCCCAGAAGGTTTAGTGATTAGTAAAATCGTGATGGATTAGACTAATCTAGTAGTCTTCCATCTTCAATATTCAATCTGCGCCCAGCCGCTTCGATCATTTTCGGGTCATGTGTGGCAGAAACGACAGTGACTCCTTCGCTTCGATTCAATTCACATAGCAAGTCAATAATCTCTTGGCCTGTCTTGGTATCCAGATTCCCAGTTGGTTCGTCTGCTAGAACAATGTTCGGCCTGTTTGCAAGCGATCTTGCGATCGCAACACGTTGCTGCTGGCCGCCGGAGAGCTCGCTCGGGCGATGATGAAGCCGTGAGCCAAGCCCAACTTTGTCCAAAAGCTCAGCTGCTCGCTCATCAGATTCAGCAGCCCTAGCTCCAGCAATTAACAAGGGCAAAGCAACGTTTTCCAGAGCAGTTCGGACAGGCAAGAGGTTGAATGTTTGAAAAATGTAGCCGATTCGATGGCATCTAAGATAAGCAACTTCCTTCGTTGCAAGTTGCGAAATGTCCACAGAACCGATGTAAACATGTCCAGAAGTAGGCCTGTCTAACCCACCAATGAGATTGAACAGCGTGCTTTTGCCACTTCCTGATGGTCCAACAATCGCAACAAATTCTCCATCGGCGATTTCGCAATTGATGTGGTCTACGGCGCGAACCATGGCTTCGCCCGATCCATATTCTTTCACCAAGTCTAGGGTTCTCAATGCCGCCATTTAGTCCTCCGCCCTTAGCGCCGATGTTGCAGGCAAGCGCATTACTTCAGATATGGGAATCCAGATTGCTAGAAAGGCAATGGAAAGTCCTACCGAAAACGCTAATGGAGCCGCT
>JANNJE010000316.1:0-2902 GCA_031405735.1 Armatimonadota bacterium
CGTTTAGGGAACCGTTGAGAAATGGCATTGTTCGACTTCTGGCACCCCTCCGGGGTGCAGGATTTCGGCGAACAATGAACCTGGGGTCTCTCAAGTTCGACCCCAGGCTATTGAGCTTTGACTCCTTCGGAGTCATTCCTCTATAGTGCCCTTGGTGTTTTGCGGCAATACGCTTGCGAACTCTGAAGGCAACCTAAGGCTTCCAAAAAACGTACAATCCAATACACATGGATCGAGAACAGTTGCGTTCAGACGAAGATGTTGAAGAGATTTTGCGGCTTGCCGTAAGAAGAGAAGGCCGAACCGACCCCGATTTGCGGCATAGGCTTCACACCGCGGCAAGTGAACTTGGAATTTCGGAAACTGATTTGCAAGCCGCCGAGGAAGAGTATTACAAGAAGACACGGGTGGATCAGGACCTTGCCGAATTCAATACTCGGAAGCGGCACGAATTTCGTGGGCACTTTGTAACCTATATTCTCGTAATTCTTGGGCTATTTGGGTTGAATATCTACACGATACGAGATGGCGGAAGCCTATGGGCAATGTATCCAATGCTCGGATGGGGAATTGGCATTGCCACCCATGGTTTTTCTGCTTATAGCCGTGCCACAAGAGACGATCCAGAATTCTTGAAATGGCGCCGACGCAAATTATCTGGCGCGGAAGATGATGACGACGACTAAATTCGCATAATTGGAGTGTTGAGTAATGCCAGTTTCGGATTCTGGCATCCCTCCGGGATGCGGGAATCAGGCTTTTACCCCGGAGTCTCTCAAGTTCGACTCCGGGGTAAAGTCTTTGATCCCTTCAGGATCATTTCTCATCAGACTCGATAAGGGATAATGAAAGGACAAAAGTGGTGAATCCAACCTTGTACTATTTCCAATTTTCAGTTGAAAGGCGCGGTCAAGCCCGCACACTCGCAAAGAAATGTCCGTAATCCATATCCCCCGCAAGAATGAGCTAGACCTACGTGCAGCGGGGTTTCTCATCGCTGTCGGAATTGCCTTAGTCTGCTTCTTTTTGCGATTATGGTATCTCCAGCTTGTGATCGCCCCCGAACTCGCCGATAAGGCGACAGCGTTGCGTACAGTAGCCGTAAAGCGTATTGCTCCGCGCGGTTTGATTCTTGATCGTAATGGTGTAAGACTCGCTGGTGTGATGCCAAAATGGGTGGTCACGGCAACGCCTTTCCAAGCAAAGGCAAATCCATGGGTCATTCAAAAACTTGCTGTGTTGCTTGCCGTTCCTCAAGAAAAGTTGTGGGAGAAAATCAAAGCCAATGAATGGCGGCCGCATATTCCAATTCCTATCTTTGTCGGGGCGGATATTGGTGTAGCCACCAAAATCGCAGAATCGGGCGATTATTTGCCTGGCATTTATGTTGATACTCAGCCAATGAGAGTCCTTTTCGACACCTTGGCCTTTTCTCATATCATGGGCTATGTTTGGACTCCGAATGATACCGATGTAACCAGGCTCAAAGCGCAAGGAATCGAAATCCCAGAATATGTCGGAAAGAATGGCATCGAAAGAGAATATGAAAGGCTCCTGCAAGGTCGAAGGGGAATTGATCGCTTCGAAGTTGACAACAAAAGGCGTCTAAAACGTGTTGTTCAGCGAAATGCTCCTCAGCCTGGTTCGCGGATTTTGCTCAGTATAGATAGCGACCTCCAGAAGTACGCCACTGGGCTGTTAAAGGGCTATCGCGGAGCCGCTGTGGCAATGGATCCTACTACTGGCGAGATTCTGGCGATGGTCTCAAGCCCATCATTCGATTCGAGTATGTTTGAAGGTGGAATCTCAAAAATTGATTATGATAAGCTGTTGAGCGATCCAGGTATTCCTGAGCTCAATCGTGCTGTGGTCGCTCGGTACGCGCCTGGTTCAACTTTCAAAATCGTTACGGCGATGGCATCGCAACTTTCAGGCAAATTTAACCCAAATCGAACCGTCTACTGTCCTGGCTACCACGTACTTGGCAACAAAAAAACAAAATGCCTTGGCGTTCATGGAGCTATCAGTTTTCATGCTGCGTTTACGCAATCCTGCAACACCTATTTTGCAACCATTGGACTCGAAGCAGGAATTGACGAGCTTCGCAGGGTAGCCGAACTTTGCGGACTTGGCGAGCAAACGGGAATTGATCTGCCATCGGAGTCGAAGGGCACATTTCCGTTTGCTGAGTGGATCGAGAAAAAGAAGGAGACATGGTATCGAGGAGATACCGTAAATACCTCCATCGGCCAAGGGTATGTCACAACTACGCCTTTACAAATGGCTTGCATTGCCGCTCTGGTTGCGAATCAAGGAACGATTTTTCAGCCACATCTCTTACGCGGGATTCAAGAGCCTGGTAAGACTTCGCCACCCGCATTGCAGGCGGCCAAACAAATCAACAGGATCGAACTGCCTCCAGAATTTTGGCGAGTGCTACACAACGCGATGGTTTCTGTTATTGAATCTGGCACAGCCACAAAAGCAAAAATTCCGAACTTAGTCTGGGGCGGAAAGACAGGAAGTTCTGAGCATCAATCTGGTTCAAAAACTCATGCTTGGTTTGTGGGAGTTGCGCCAACAATTTCACCGAAAATAGTGGTTTCGGTGGTTATCGAAGGTGTTGGGCACGGTGGAGAGTTTTCGGCGCCTATAGCAGGTGCAATCGTTCAACGCTACTTATTCAAGCCAGCCAAACTTGATTCTGCAGAAGCAAAAACTTCGACTGCTTCCGTTATTAGCGAACGAGTTCGTTGATCAGGACTTCCTATTGTTTCAAGCAATCCGATGAGTCGCCTGCCAGATTCAAGACAGCGAAACGCGTCGTCAACACCTTCTCCTGCAAATCGGTATGATGGGTCAATCTTTGCACCCTGAATGATTTGAGGAATGGTCCGCCTGG
>JANNJE010000317.1:0-2565 GCA_031405735.1 Armatimonadota bacterium
ACCTAACGAAACCCTCGACCCTGGCTTCGCGTGAGGGTCGAGGGATCAAATCGCGATAGCGGACGCTTCCTGGGGGCCAATTGAACCTTACGAGACGCTCTGCTGTATACTTTTCAATGATGAACAGCTGGCTCCATAAGCACCCGTGGGCGATGTGGATTCTCTTTGTTCTCGTGTTCGCGTTGCCAGCAGTCATTTTCAAAGACATAATCGAAGGGTCGTCGGGGCTCATTGCCGCCCTTATTTTGGGTAGTTTGTCAATGGTAATTTATCGACTTAGTCACAGGGATCGAATCTGACCTGATTGCAAGATTTTTTGCCATGGGTAAACGACGAAGTCGGTTCCCCGAGCTCGTTAAACATCGACTAAACTAACTCCATGCTCGCGTTCATTGCTCCAGCAGTCCTTGCACTAGCATCTTTTACAGCTGCCCCAAAAGACACCTGGAAGCAGCTATTTGATGGCAAGACCTTGAAAGGATGGTCGCCCAAGATCGTGGGCCATGCCTTCGGAGACAATTTTGCAAACACGTTTCGCGTGGTGGACAAGGTGGTTCAAGTCAACTATGATGGTTACGATGGCAAGTTCGACGGACGGTTTGGGCATCTCTTCTACAAATCGCCCTTCAAGAGCTATGTGTTCCGTTGCGAGTACCGGTTCACGGGCAGCCAGCTTCCTGATGCCCCAGGCTGGGCGCTCCGCAACAGCGGAATCATGATCCTGTGCCAGAACCCAAAGACCATAGGCAAAGACCAGGACTTCCCAGTTTCCATCGAGGTTCAGCTGTTGGGCGGCAACGGAAAAGATGAGCGCCACACGGGCAACGTGTGCACGCCTGGAACGAATATCGTCCATTCGAATCAGCTTTGGACTCAGCACTGCACGGATTCGACTTCGCCGACGTTTCATGGCGATGTTTGGGTAAAGGCGGAAGTGGAGGTTCAGCAGATCACGGGTACAAGGCGTCGTGGCACTTTTGCACGAGCTAATTTAGAACCAGGCCAGAAACCTTATAGCTTGTCAGTGCCCTATCTCCACATCGTACATCGGATCAACGGAGAGAAGGTCATCGAATACGATGCACCACAACTCGACCCGAACGACGCCGATGCTAAGCCTCTGATCGCCGCCGCCAAGGGCGAACTAATGCTGAATCGAGGATGGATCTCGCTTCAATCCGAAAGCCACCCGTGCGAGTTCCGCAAGATCGAGATCAAGGAATTGAGATAGCCAAGGAAGCATGCAGTTTTCTCAACTCCCGGTTAGACCCTGAGCACGCACAGACTCATGGAGATATTCAAGGCACTTGCTGATAACTTAGCCCAAATATGATGCCGATCATAGTCTGACGGAATTACAAGCGATAGAATGGACTTGGTGGGGCAATGACGCTCCCGGCTTACGAACAAAACAACCACTATTCAGAATCGTAAGCGATGAATGAGAAGTCACCCCTCCCTATAGGATGTGACACCATGCGTACGCAAACAAAAAGACTCAAACGGGACAATCTCCCGCTCGTCACGACCGACTTCGATCAATCAATCAGCAAGAGTGAAACGGTATCGGACGGTCAAACTCAATGGAGCAGAAGGACTCTGCTCGGAACAGCTTTGGCTTCGATGGGCACGATTGCAACAATAGGAATCCCGTCTATCTCGGGAGCAAGGCAAGGACAGGGTGGCTCGAATGGCGGCGGTCATAACCAGGATCCTTGGTATCCATTGCAAATTCCCAATGCAGTTCCTCCTAACCTATCCATGCTTTCTTGCGCTCCCGCACAAGTCAATATGGGTGACGGCGTTCAGCGCTGGGTATGGGCTTATAACGGACGTCTTCCCGGACCCACTTGGGTTGCCCGAAGAGGAGAAACCGTAACTACGGCCTTGTTCAACGGGCTTGATGATCATACAATCACCCACTGGCACGGTCTGATCGTAGACTTTGAAAACGATGGAGGGCCGTTGCTGCACATTGAGCCCAGTCAAACCTACAACTATAGCTTTCCGATCATCCAGCGCGCGGGACTCAACTTCTACCATCCGCACCCACACATGCTGACTGGCGAACAGGTTGCCATGGGGCTCGCGGGTGCTTTCATCATCCGGGATGACGAGGAAGACGCGCTTGGTTTGCCTTCTGGAGCGTATGAAGTTCCTCTCGTCATTCGCGATGCGAGCTTCGACAGTCAAGGCAACATGCTGTACAACCCTACGAGCACCGGCTTTAAAGGGAAGTTCCCGCTTGTAAACGGTACATTGCGACCCATGCTGAATGTGGATCGAGGCGTATATCGGTTCAGAGTGTTGAACGGATCAAACGCACGCGTATTCAAGCTGGCGTTGAGCAACGGCGCGCCGATGAAGATTATTGGAAACGATGGCGGACTTCTGCGATCGCCTGCAACCGCAACTCAGATCGAACTGGGAATGGCAGAAAGGCTGGACCTCTTAGTGGACTTTAGCTCCCTAAGTGCAGGACAGACCATTACCCTGAGGTGCCTTGGCGCCAAGTGGGATCTGATCAGATTCGTGGGAACCGGGGCGCAAGGCATTTCCTATTCC
>JANNJE010000318.1:0-2075 GCA_031405735.1 Armatimonadota bacterium
AAATCTACGATAGTGTAAGAATGGGTTTGTTCGGTATCCTCTAAGTCATGGGCTCCGCTATAAAAATGACCCCGCAAGGGCTTCAAGTACCAAACGATCCGATACTTCCTTTCATCGAAGGCGACGGCACCGGCCCCGATATTTGGGCTTCAACTGTTCGGGTCTTAGACGCAGCAGTTGAGAAAGCATACGAGGGCGAACGCAAGATCGAATGGAAAGAGGTTCTAGCAGGAGAGAAGGCGTTCAATCAAACTGGAAACTGGCTACCGGACGAAACCCTAGAAGCGTTCAATACCTACTTAGTAGGAATCAAGGGCCCGCTAACGACTCCAGTCGGCGGAGGAATTCGCTCGTTAAATGTAGCTTTGAGGCAAATTCTTGACCTGTTTGTTTGCTTGCGACCCGTTCGATGGTTCCAAGGCGTTCCATCCCCAGTTTCTGATCCAGGTGCTGTGGATATGGTGATCTTCCGAGAGAACACCGAAGACATCTATGCCGGAATCGAGTGGGCGGGCGGCAGCGAGCAATCTCAAAAACTACTCGATCTGCTCGAAGCGAACTTTCCAAAAGAGTTTGACAAGATTCGATTCGGAACAAAAGCCAAAACTGACGCCTGGCAAACCCGGCTCGAAGAAATTGGTGCTCCAAAGCGTGAAATGGCTGTAGAAGTAGGCATAGGAATCAAACCAGTTAGCAGATTAGGCACGGAAAGGTTGGTTCATAGCGCGATCAGTTGGGCGATTCAAAACAATCGAAAGAGTCTGACCATAGTTCACAAAGGCAACATCATGAAATTCACCGAAGGTGGATTTCGCGATTGGGCGTATCAAGTTGCACGGGACTTTTTTGGCGCAGTTGAACTCGATGGCGGGCCGTGGCACGTAATTCCAGAAGGAAAGCCAGGAGCAGGAATTGTGATCAAGGACGCGATAGCAGACGCTTTTCTGCAACAAATTCTGCTAAGACCGAAAGAATATGATGTCATAGCAACTTTGAACCTAAATGGCGACTATGTAAGCGATGCGTTGGCGGCACAGGTAGGAGGAATCGGTATTGCGCCAGGTGGAAACATGAACTACATTTCCGGCCATGCGATTTTCGAAGCAACACACGGCACCGCTCCGAAATACGCTGGATTGGACAAAGTGAACCCCAGTTCGATGATCTTGAGCGGCGAAATGATGTTCCGCTATTTGAAGTGGGATGAAGCCGCTGACCTAATAGTGAAAGGTGTTGAAGGAGCGATTGCCTCCAAGCGAGTCACTTACGATTTTGCTCGACTGATGCCTGGTGCGACAGAGATCAAATGCTCGGAATTTGGCGACAATATTATTGGAAATATGTAATGCCCTACGGCTTAATCAACATCCCCTGACCCGTAGGCATATTGAAAATCTTAACTCCGCGATCTTCCGCAAATTTGTCAAACGCAGTCTTCTGATGGACATGGTGAAGCCAGCCGTAATCGTCCAGCACAATGACCGCACCCGGAACCATTTTCTCCCAAAAGTGTTCGGCTGCCGCAATTTCCGGCACCACGGCATTCATGTCGATCGCAAGATACGCGACCTTGTCAATATTCACATTGGCTAGAGACTCGGGAACTCGACCTCGAACTAGCTTTGCATTTGGATATGGCGCAAAATTACGCTGGACGAGGCTCCAAATGTCTTCATACGAACCAGCATGGACTTGATCTATTCCAATTTCTCGCTCCTCTGCTGTAAATTGATCCATTGGAATTCCTTCAAAAGTATCAAAGAGGAAGAATTTTTTGTCAGATTTCACAAAATTCGTGTAATGCATAACTGCGAGAGAACATATTCCGGTATTTACGCCGCATTCCACGAAATCGCCTTCTAAATGCATCGCATGGAACCCAGCCCAGCAGTACTGATACACCCGCCATTCTAGATGAATGTCTCCTCCGCCCGCAATCTTGTGGCCCGAATTCATGCCCTTCTGATACGCCTCGACAAATTGGGGTTCCTGCAAGCACGAAGCATTGTGATGAGTCGTGTATCCGTCGCCGGAGTAGGTGTATGGCGGACGAATCCAACGATTGCCATCGCTCG
>JANNJE010000319.1:0-3085 GCA_031405735.1 Armatimonadota bacterium
GGCCAAGCGAGTGCGAACAAAGGGAACCGCAAATCCTAAGCAAGGGTACCAACCTGATCGAAAGAAGGCGTTGGTAAACCTGGCTAAAGGTCAAGTTTTGGAGGACTTCGGAGTCTAAACCATGGGCACACGACAATACAAACCTACATCGCCGGGCCGACGGTTTATGATAATTTCCGATTACAAGGAGATTACAAAGGGCAAACCGGAAAAGACGCTTACTTCTGCTAAGCCAAAATCTGGTGGCCGAAACAACACGGGTCGCGTTACAGCGTTCCACCGGGGCGGAGGCAATAAGCAGAAGTATCGAATAGTTGATTTCAAACGCCAGAAGGATGGAATTGAAGCAAAAGTTGCTGCCATCGAGTACGATCCAAATCGAACTTGCCGAATTGCGCTTTTGCACTACATGGATGGCGTAAAAGCATATATCTTGGCTCCTAAAGGACTAAACGTTGGGACGCGAATTGTAAGCGGCACAGAGGCTGACATCCTTCCAGGCAATTGCCTACCGTTGCAGAACATTCCTCTTGGTACATTGGTTCACAACATCGAATTGCAGCCGGGCAAAGGCGGTCAAATGGTGCGAAGTGCCGGAGCCGCTGCGCAGGTAATGGCAAAAGAGGGAACGTACGTAACTCTTCGGTTGCCTAGCACCGAAATGCGAATGGTTCACCACACTTGCCGAGCAACGGTGGGTGAAGTTGGAAATGCCAGTCACGAAAACGAACAGCTTGGAAAAGCTGGAAAAGCTCGTGGACTTGGTCGAAAACCAAGAGTTAGAGGTGTCGTTAAATCGCCGCGAGACCACCCACATGGCGGTGGTGAGGCGAAATCGCCAGTTGGAAGAAAGAAGGGCCCTGTGGACAGATGGGGCAACAAGGCTCGTGGCCAAAAGACACGATCCAACAAGCGATCGAATCCATTTATTGTTCGTAGGAGGAGCGGGTAGGAAAAGGGTGTTGGGTGCAGGGTTTTCCGCCCAGTACCCCAAACCCTGAACCCTTCCCAGAAGTGCACTGCCTCTCAGAAGTGAGAACGGTTAACACAGGAGAACCATGGCGAGAAGTTTAAAGAAAGGATTTTTTGTTGACGATCACCTATTGAAGAAGGTGCTTGAATTGAACGACAAGGGCGAAAAGAAGCTCATAAAAACGTGGTCGCGAAGATCAACGATCATTCCCGATATGGTCGGGCACACGTTTAGCGTTCATAACGGACAAAAGCATATCCCCGTTTTTGTAACAGAAAACATGATTGGGCACAAGTTGGGAGAATTCGTTCCAACACGCACCTACCGAGGCCACGGAGGGAGCCTGCCTGACCGAAAGACGAAATTCACTTAGAAAAGAATGTTGAAACGAATGCGAAAGATAGGTTCAAATCAAGGTATAATTTATCGCTCGTTTTCAACAATCGCGCCAGTGAAAAATAGAAAGGCAAACAGAATTTAATGGAAGTAAAAGCAGTCGGAAAATATATGAAGGTGCAACCGCGAAAAGTTCGCATTTTGGCGGATTTAGTTCGTGGCAAAAACGCACATCAAGCTGCGGAATTGCTGAGGTTTCACTCGAGCAAGGGCGCTAAGTTCTTACGGAAAATCCTCATAAGCGCGATGGCGAACGCGAACGAGAACAACAATCTCTCCGTCGAGAACCTAAAGATTACTCGCATACAAATTGATGAAGGTCCTCGACTCAAACGAATTCAAGCGCGGGCAATGGGCCGCGCTTTTCGCATTGTAAAGAAGACCAGCCACATCACCGTCGTAGTTGAAGAAGGCGAGCCAATTGGCAGAATCAAGCCGCATGGCACAAAAGCCAAGCCGAGACCAACACTTGCACCTTCAAAGAAGGCGAAAAAGCAAGAAGCTGTGGAAGCAAAGGTTGAAGAAATCGTAGCCGATGCAACAGTTGCTGAAGTTGAAGCGACTGAAGCAGTGGAAACTGTTGCTGAAGCTGAAACTACTGAAACAGCGGAAGTTGCTGAGACACCAGAAGCTGTCACGCAGACGGAAATCGAAGCGGTTGTCGAAGAAGTTGAAGTAGAAGAGCCAGCTGCCGCGGAAGAGCCAACGGAAGCTGAAGAACAAATTGAATCAACAGAAGAGCCGAAGGAGGGCAACTAATGGGTCAGAAAATCAATCCAATCGGCTTTAGAGTTGGTATCATTCGTGGCTTTGATAGCCATTGGTATTTCAACAAGAAAGGGTATGGCGCGGCACTTAAGCAAGACCACGAGATTCGTGAGTATTTGAAGCAGAGAATCGGTATGGGCAACGTTTCTCGGGTTGAAATCGAGCGCGCAGCAAATCGAGTTAAGGTAAACATTTTCACTGCTCGCCCTGGCGCGATCATCGGGAAAGGCGGAAAGGGCATTGATGAGCTAACCGACCATTTGAATCGCCTAGTTCGAAAGACGGACAAAACCGTTGGGGTTCAGGTCAATGTTACAGAAGTCCGACAGCCAGAACTTGATGCACAATTGGTTGCCGAAAACATCGCGATTCAGCTCGAACGACGTGTTTCTCACCGAAGGGCTATGAGACAAGCAATGACCCGAGTGGTTCGCATGAATGGCCGAGGAATCAAATTGCTCGTTTCAGGACGACTCAATGGTTCTGAAATTGCGCGAAGCGAAGCTGACCGAGTAGGCAAAGTTCCACTGCACACAATTCGACCCGCGCGTCCGGTTTGGCGCACCTCACGTCTCTGGTGTTCCGACATGGCTCTTGAAGGACCGCTGGGGGTCAGGCGAACCGATTGGCGAGATTACGGATGATTTATCGCTTTTGCGTTTGGAATACATTGGAATGACATTGGAAAAACAAAGTCTTTCCCGTGCTGAAAAAAGATTATTCACGTGCCCTGCCTGGTGCATTGGCTCTCGCACTCCTGTCCGGCTGTGCGTCGATGGGCATGCCGGAACCCGCTGCGCCGCCGTCAAACCCCGCCGCCGCCGGTTATTCGAGCGTCGTTTCAGCGGCCAATCCACTGGCCGCCGGCGCCGGCAAGGACATGCTCGCAGCCGGTGGCAGCGCCGCCGACGCAGCGCTCGCGGTCATGCTGGCACTCACCGTCGTCGA
>JANNJE010000320.1:0-7729 GCA_031405735.1 Armatimonadota bacterium
GCTGTCGGTATCCCCGATCGTGAAATCGTTGCCCGTTAATGTGGTGACGCGGCGCGTCGAGTTCGTGGTCAGGTCGTTCAAGCTGGCCGTGTTGCCGATGCTGAAGTCGTTGCCCGTCAGGGTGGTCGCACGGCGGGTCGAGCTGGTGGTCAGGTAAATGTCTGCGTTGGCTGGCCCCTAAAGAGAACCTCTGGACCAAAGAGCACAACCCTTCCCTTCCCCAGCGGAACATCGGCAATTGCGATAGTGTCCTTCAAAATCTCTTGCCCCCATGCCCAGCCAGAACGAAGTGGCTTGTCAGTGTCAAAGATCGCTACGGTTGTACCCGGAGCTGAGCCTGGCGTGATCCATCGAAAAGCCGGACTGTTGTCGAACATGCAATCCACATAGTCCGTCAGCCCCCCCTTCAACTCGGAGTTCGGCAAATACATTTTTAGCACTGAGCCTGGAACAAAGAACTTCGTATTCGGCAGTCGGCGTGGAGTGCCGTCTGGGCCAGGCTCGGTGAGAGCGCTTTCTAAGGGCAAACCGAGCGGTTTCAGCAGGTTTTGTGCCGAATCACCGATGGCGATAATGTGCCCGCCATTTTCTGAAAACGACTTAAGTTCGGCAATGGCTTTAGCGTTCATGCTGCCCATCCTGGCTCGCCATTCCGCAGGGATCGTAGGATCGCCAGTTTGCTCATCGCCACCGCCAGGACCTCCGCCGCCGCCTTCGCGGACGGCACCGGGGATCGCGCCAGATGGCAGAACGATCACATCGAACCTGTCCTTTAAGCCGCCTTTCTCGATTTCTGGAGGGAATACAAGCTGATGCTCAAATCCAAATTGCTCAAAAACCCAACGGGTCCATCCAGATGTCATGGAACCGCCGTACCGATCCCAGAGCGCGATTCGGGGTTTCGTCAAAAACAGCTTTCGTAGACCAATTGCCGCAGTCGTTCCGCGCGGATACACATTATTTCCGATGATTGTTGCCGGATTCCCGGTATTCAAAGTTGCATTGACCCTTTTGTAAGTATCAAGATCATACAAACTTCGTTGTCCAGTTATTTGACTCGTGATTGGGATTCGCTGTGTTCCACTCACCGGACCTGTATCGAGGCCAACAGATTCAAGCACCCTATCAAATTCAACCCCCATTTGAAACGCCAACGTGTATCCCGCGTTGTCGTAAGGCGGAATTGGGGGCCCGCCGGGAAACTGGAAATCGTTCGGGTGATCTTGAAACTCGAACATATCTAAAATATGAGGGCGATAGGCTTGATTACACCGAATCACGTAAGAGCCATCAGGGCAGCTTCTTCCGTTGACTGTTGCAACCGCCGTCAATTGCTCAACTTCAACCCCGCAATCCATGAGCCGGTCTACAAACCATCGCATCGAACCTGGATCACGCTGATCGGCTGGCAAAACGTACATTCGGGCATCGCGCAGTTCCGGTTTCTTAATTGCATCGGCACCAAGCGCCATCACCCGGCTGGAATAGCGAGTCCAGGTGTCTTTGTTCCCTCGATCAATCGCGTTCTTTGCGGCTTGATATGTGTCCAACAAAAGTCTCTCTCGATATCTCGAAGCAAAATCCAAAATCGCATAATTCGCCTCAACTTCGTAACGAAGCGAATCGCGAAGGTGCCACTCGCCGGGCTCAACGGGCTTTGGGATGTCAGTCGTTGGAACCTGGCGATTGTTCAAGAACGGAATCGTCGTCGGGTTTGGGGACCCGTAAGTTTCGGTCAGAATCCCGATCATGTTGTGGTAATAAGTAGTCGTTCGCAAGCCGCCATTCCACCAGGTCGAATAGTTCGCGGCGTTTCTCATCACCGTTCCGCCAAGCCCTTGCACGATCAGCCGGTTGTGCATGTGCATCGCAACCGTATCTGTGGCGACCTGGATAATCGGGTCCACGTGGTAGCTGAACGGATTTCGGAACGGCGGTATGAACATGACCGTTCCTGCCGGAGCCGATTGGTGGTGATTGTAAAGAATCTGCGGCGACCATTCTTTGTACAAAATCCGGTTCATGTTGCGCGTTTCGCTCATGTTGTTGGCGTAAAAATCGCGGTTGTTATCGTGCCCGATGTACTTTTGATAGAGCCTCGGAACTCCCGATAACGACCTGGTCTTGGGGTCGGTTCTGCGCATGTACCAGTTCGAAACTAGGTCCATTCCGTCTGGGTTTGCATGAACCAAAAGTATAATGCAGTCCTTCAAAATCCGCTTGTTTTCGGCATCGTTTCGGCTGACGAGTTGGTAGGCAGATTCGAGCAATTGCTGCGCTCCTAGAACCTCAGTCGCATGGAGCCCGCCATCAATCCAGACCACGGTCTTTGCGGTTTTCGCAAGTTTTTCTGCATCCAGCTGATCTTTGAAATCCCGTGCCATCGCGAATTTTCGGCTGTTTTTGCGATGCCTTTCTAAGTCGCGCAGGTTCGATGGATCGCTGATGATCGCCATGTACTGCTCTCGGCCTTCCTCCGTTTTGCCGATGCTCTGGATTCGAATTCGGTCCGAATCCTCGTCGAGCTTTTGCCAATAAGAAACTAGCTGATCGTAATTCGCAAGCCAGTAATCTTCGCAAACCTCATGCCCAAAGAACTGTTTGGGTGTTGTTACCTGGGCTCGGGCTGAAACAGCAAATGTGACGAGAGCGAAGAGGGGCAATGTTCGGCGGAGAGACATGTGAGTATGTTCGGCGAGGGTGGGCTGGGTTCCTGCTGGTTCGAGTAAAGAATCGCAACTGGTTCGAAAGATCAAATGTCATGACTTCTGGACGTTTCGGCATAGCGACGATAGGAAGTTTGAAATGATTCTGGTAGAGTTGCAAAATGCACACAAGGGCTATTTGGTTATTCGTTACAGGATTAGTATTTGTTCTTCTTGGATGCGGTGGTGCAGGCATCGGCATAACTCCTGTCATTCAGATCGTGTTCGTATCTGATCGAGACGGAAACTATGAAATCTACGGGATGGCGTCAGATGGCTCGGGAAAAGTCAATCTGACAAACAATGATGCCGCAGATGGCGAACCAGTTTGGTCGCCGGATGGGACTAAGATCGCGTTCATCAGCGATCGAGATGGAAGCTGGAATGTATTCGTTATGAATGCGGACGGCTCAAACCAGATAAACCTCACCAACAGTTCTCAGCCAATCTTTGAGTGCACTTGGTCGCCGGACGGAACTAAGATCGCATTCGATAGCGACATTGGTGGCAACCCTGATGTTTTCGTTATGAACTCAGACGGCACGAACCTTGTGAACCTGACGAACGACGCAGAAAATGACAATAAACCAGTTTGGTCACCAGATGGAACAAAAATCGCTTTTCCGGCCATGCGAGACGGGAACTTTGAGGTTCTCGTTATGAATGCAGACGGCACGAACCAAATGAATCTAACGAACTATTCCGAAAACGATTTGAATCCCACTTGGAGTCCCGACGGTACAAAAATCGCATTCGAAAGCATTCGAGACGGGAACTTCGAAGTCTGCGTAATGAACGCAGACGGCTCAGGCCAATTGAACCTTACGAACAACTTCGAGGGCGACAGCGAACCCAAATGGTCGCCAGACGGCTCAAAGATTTTGTTTCTAGGCGTTCGGGGCACAGACCTCGAAGTCTTAGTAATGAATGCCGACGGTAGCGATCAGTTGAACCTTTCGAATAACGACGCCTACGACTCTAGTGCCAATTGGTCGCCGGACGGAACTAAGATTGCGTTCACGAGTCAGCCCATTGGAATGAGCAACGAGATCTACGTTATGAACGCCAATGGCAGCGGGCAGTTGAACATCACAAATAGCCCTGCCAACGACTATGGTCCAGTATGGAAGCCATAACTGCGATCACACATTTAATTCTGACCATGCATTTTTTGATTTCCCAGCACACTTCCGATCGCTCGGCACGAGAGGCTATTCTGCAAAACAAGGATTCTCATGTTCGATCAGCTCAATGAGTAAGTGATGCATATCTCGTTTCGTCGGGTGGGCGGGATATCTTTCAATTCCTTCTCAAAGGGTGCCACTGCCTTGTGAGGAACGAACAAGGCAGTGCTCATTTCCTAACTTCAGTCATTTTTCCGTAACTCACTGCTATTCTCGTACCTCGAATAACAGTGGCACCCACGAGAGGTTACTTCCAAATTAGCCCGGCCAACCCTTCCGTGCCACCAATATTTCTCAACTCTTAGGTCTTGCCACCCGTCCGAGATTCGAATCTCATTAGGCTCAGTTGCTTATGTCGGTAATTCAATCCGTTTTTGAAATCCGGACTAGCTCCTCATAAAACGCGGTAAAGACAGACGTGCGAATTTTCAATGCGCCTTCCTTGTCTCCCCATTTCACTGTGCCCTGCGCGAAGGAGTTCTTTGGGAAGAAGAACTGGATCGGAGGTTTGCTGGAAACCTCGATCATGACCTGTTTTTCTAGGAGCAGAGGTTGTTTTCCAGTAGTGATGAATGTCGCCTGACTTACCAACGGCGAGACAACGAACAGCGTTCTGAATTTTTCAAATACTTGAGGGCTAATCGGAATTGGATCGCTGCGTTTCTCGGGTGGCTTATTCGGCTCAACTGCTTCCAGAGACGGTAACAGGAATGCACGTGCTCCCTTTGCAGACTTTAGAGCATCATAAAACCCCCCTCCTCCGAATTCATCAATCCTGGCCCGGGCATCGTCACCAAACGGTATGAGACCCCTCACATCTGAGATAGATTGGGTTTCAGGCAATGGAAGAAATCCGACCTGTTTGCCATTTAGTGAAACCACCATGTCCCCACAAGTAAAACACGTCAAGAATTCCACAGCTACCCTTCCCTTCTTGAAGCGATAGATGTGGTCAGGATGGAAAATGCACGCCGTCTCAATTACAAGTTCAGTTATTTGAAAGTCCCTTATTAGAGAAGATATCAAGTCTTTTGGGATAGCTTGTTCCTTTCCCGAAGCCACTACGTTCCATTTTCCCATCAAAAACGCACTTTTTTGGCCCAAATACGGAGGATAGACTCTTTGGATTGTGACCTGATCTGGACTTTTGAACGCTTCAAATCCTGCTTCTCCCAAGTGCGCTACATTTACAATGGGCTTGGCCCGCTCAACTTGGTGTTGAGTTTGAGGCTCGTTGGTATGCATGCAAACGAGTGCCACAAGATAAGCGCTTAGCATTGCACATTATGGGCTTCAAAAAATGGATTGGGGGAATGGGTCGCGAATTCGGAGTTGACTGCTTCCTTCTCCCATGATGGGAGAAGGCCTGTGAACCCTGCGAGGTACGAGCTGGTGAACTGGGATGAGGGTGACTTGGGGGCTGAATTTTGCGATTGGTCACCCTCACATGAGCTCGTTCCTCGCACTTCCTCTCCCGTCAAGGACGAGGATGGAAATGCTTCCCTCACGTTTGACAAATTACGAATGACAAATCCTTTATATTGCCCCCATCCCAACCTTCCCCCGTCAATGAAAGCGCGAAGTAGTTGGAAGTATGCCTTTTGACGGAGGAAGGAGTCGTTCGACCAAATCCCGCGCCGTGTCCCCATCCCAACCTTCCCCCGTCAATGAAAGCACGAGGTAGTTGGAAGTACGCAATTTGACAGGGGAAGGAGCCGACTCGCCTCATTTAGAAGTGCTCACCGAAATCTTAAACGTCCCAACTCGCTCCCTTCCCGGACTGAAAATCCTCAGTTCAAACTGCTTTCTTGGCAGAGTTTCAATCGGAATTTCAACCCAAAACCACTTGCTGTGGAAGTCGCCGAACAGCCCGTCGTGCCCTTTCGGCTCAGGAGCCAAGAACTCCTCCGCCATCGCCTCGGCAATCGGCGAGCGCTGATACCAAGGGAACGGCTCAACATGAGATTTCTCTCGGCCCTGAAGCTCAGCCAAAACATACGCATGCGGAGCGATGCCATTCACATCCCAATCAGTATTCACCTTGCGCTTGAAAAACGGATTCGCCTTTACCAAATAGTCTTGTGATTCTCGTCGAGGGATTTTCTCACCATCAAAAGTGATTAAAAATCGAAGCTGATCAATGGCAGAAAGGTCAGGGCGCTCGCCGTCTTCATCCAGCAGTTTTCGCTTTGGAATAGCAGAAAGGCGTACAACCATCGTGATTTTTCCATCGAGAATATGATTGACTGCGTTCCAGCGTTCAGCCTTTTGTTCAGCAGACCACTTTTCCTTGGCGGAGAGGTAGCCAGTCCATCTGGAAAGCAGAGCCGGAGAGAGCCAAATCGCCTCTTCTGTGGCGTGATGCCGAGTTCCATCGAACCAGTTTCCGATCACCTGCCGGTCTTCCATCCAGCATCTTTCGACGCCTTTGCCTCGAACAAATTGCTCCACTCCGCGCTTGAACTGCGCTGGGTCAGGCGCATCGCCAAATCGCAATGAATTGAGCACCAAGAAGCTTAGTGGAATCGTGAACACCATGCAAGATTGATTATCGGAAGATAGAATGAAGCTATGCAGTTTGATTTGGTGCTTGCGGGCGGGGAAATTGTTGCGGAAGGGCGGGTCGAGGTTGCCGACATTGGCATTCTTGATGGCTCCATTGCGGCAATCGGCGACCTGCGAAATGCGCCAACTTCAGAGTTAGTTGATCTTAGTGGGCTCACTGTTTTGCCAGGGCTGATTGACACGCAGGTTCATTTTCGCGAACCAGGTATGACGCACAAGGAGGACATCGAATCGGGGACTCGCGCCGCAGTAGCAGGCGGCGTTACAACCGTCTTGGAAATGCCTAACACGATTCCACCTACTACAACTGCTGGAGCCTTAGCAAACAAATTGGAAAGTTCGAAAGGGCGAGCCTGGTGCAACATTGGATTTTTCGTCGGTGCGGCGCTTGACAATCTGGAACAGCTTTCTGAACTCGAAAATCTCCCTGGAACGCCGGGCGTAAAGCTGTTCATGGGCAGTTCGACTGGCCCGCTCTTGGTAGGTGACGACGATGCCGTTAGAAAGGTTTTGCAAAACGGACGAAAGCGGATGCCAGTCCATTCAGAAGATTCGTTTCGGCTAGAAGAACGCAAGAAACTGGTCTCAGCCAATCCATCGGTTCACGAGCATCCCTATCTACGAGATGCTGAGTGCGCCAGGCTTTGCACAGAGCGGCTGCTTAGACTTTCCTTGGAAACCGGGCGGCCGGTGCATGTACTTCATGTTTCTACCTTAGAAGAAATTCCTCTGATTTCTGAGGCTCGAAAGATGGGGATTGATGTGACTACGGAGGTCACGCCTCAGTCCACCAGGCGATGCTCCTCAACGAGACCTTCCTCGAAGGCCGGATGACCACCAACCTGCTCGATCGGGTCGGCAGCGCCGCCTTCCTGGCCGCCGCGGCTCGCTCGTGATGCACACCTGCACAGACCGCGTCGCTCACGACCCGCACGACCGCCAACACTGGACCCCACCACCCGGAACCCGGAGCTGCCCGTGACCGATACCACCATCCATACGACGGCCGAGATCCAGGCCCTGATCCCGCACCGCTGGCCGTTCCTGCTCGTCGACCGCATCGTCGAGTACGACGACGCGGCCAGGCGGATCGTCGGGCTCAAGGGCGTGACCGCATCGGAGTGGTTCTTCCAGGGCCACTTTCCGTCGCTGCCGGTCATGCCCGGGGTCCTCCAGGTGGAGGCCCTGGCCCAGACGATGGCCGTCTATGTGGCCAGGCAGCCCGGCTTCGGCGACCGGATCGGACTGTTTGCCGGCATCGACGAGTGCCGCTTC
>JANNJE010000321.1:0-7576 GCA_031405735.1 Armatimonadota bacterium
GTTTGGCTCCAATCGCGCCCGGTCAAGTGCTTCATCCAGCACCATGTAGACCTGTTGGCAATTGCGCCCATAAGGCTCCGGATGCCCAGTTTTGAAAAGCTCTTTGTTTGCGGCAACATAGTTTGGGTCAACTTGCCCGATCAAATCGTGATAGCCAAACATCTCGAGCCATTGCGGGTTCACCAAATTCCCCATTCCCAGCTCGACAAATCTTTCGGTGTTCACTCTTGCCGCTTCATTTCCTGAAAAGAACTTGATGAACTTCCAGCAGGCCTCTAACTTCTCAGGGTCTTTGACATTGGCATTGATCGCCCACATTCCGGCATTGATTTCGTTCGCCCGTCCGGCCGGCCCAGCGGGCATGGCGGCTACACCCAAAAGTGCCGGGTTCAAATCCGACATGTTCAGCACCACATCGTTGGTATAGCTGAACCACATGCCCACTTTTCCCTCTGCGATTTCTTGAGCAAAAGTAGGACTGATCCCTGCCATCGGACCAAATTCTTTGCCTCCTGGCCCCTTCCACTTGGCGGCGGTCATTTTTCGAAACAGCTCGAGAGCTTTTGCGCATTCAGGGGTGTCAATCGCGGCTTTCCAAATTCCGGTTTCTGTCGGACGAACCACTTCACCGCCAGCCTGCCATACAAAATTGCTCCAATGATAGCCTTTGCCGCCGATCCCTGCCGAGAAGAGGAACCCGTTTCGCCCCTTTCCGCTTTCCACGATCTTTTTACCGTATTGGTAAAACTCGTCCCACGTTTGCGGTGGCCTATTGGGGTCGAGCCCGGCTTCTAAAAAGATGTCCTTTCGGTAATACAGTGCTTGAGCCACTTGGAACCAAGGCACCGCATAAACTTTGCCGTCGTAGCTCTTGACGACCTCCAAAATGGTTGGGTTTACGCGCTCTAAAGCGGTGGGGTCTTTGAGGATGAAATCATCAAGCGGGCGGCAGAATCCTTGGTCAATATAGTTGTAATATTGCCGAAAATTGACGTAGAAAACATCGGGAGCAGTGTCGCCTGCCATGGACATGAGGAACCCGGAATCTGCGCGGTCTCCGGTCAGTTCCAGCCCGCCAGCATTGACGACCCGAATGCCCGGATTCTGGCGATGAAACGTCTCAAAAATGGCGCGGCGAGCTTGAGATCGGGGGTCGGTGGCTTCTTTAGGGGGAAGTCCAAACGCCGGCCCTGCCATCATTCGAAGTGTGATCGGCTCCTGGGCAAAGCAATGCGAAGCGAGCAGAATTCCAACCAGGCAAACCGCACGTCGCATACGGTCAAGATACCTGAGCAATATTGTACGTGGGAATATCTCAATCTATGACGATAGCTGAAAAATCGGTACCCTTTTCATTCTCATCCCAAATCATCTTTGCCTCAGCCATACCCTTATGTGCCTTTCCAATCCCGGTGGAGCGGTCAATCTAGCAATATTCAAATAGTGTCTGAACTCTTCAATGTTGTCAGAACTAGACATACCCAGAAAATAGTTAGATAAGCAATCGTTTGGAGCAAGAGAAACAGCCCTCAAGCACCAGGTTTTTGCCTTAGTCTCATCTCCAACGTACAGCCGATGCACTCCGAGCGCTAGTGTTGCCATTCTTTCACAATCCTGAGGGAGAATTGGCGGAGCAACATATCCTTCTGGTAAGTCAACTGCCGCAAGCACATTGAGAATGACGCGTTCGTTTCTACATAGTCTTGCTTGATCAAATTGACCAACTTTACACTGAAGCCAAGATCTCAGCGAGTCTCGAAAACGGGGAGCTCCAGAACCCCCTTGGACCACAGAAGGATGGTTAAGTAAAGCAAGAGCACCATTGTAATCTACTAGCTGAATTAGTACTTCTACTGCAATATCTGTCAAAGCAACCCGATGATAGACAGACCTAGAAATCTCAGTAAAGCACAGCCCTCTCGCTTCAGAAAGACGTCCATCTGTTATTAGGTGCTGGATTCTGGCTTTTGCTGCAGCTATAGCAGCGTTTCTTTCGGCAATTTCACTTCACCTTTGAGGTGAAAGCTGCGTTCGCGCAGTTAATCTAGCAGAATTCTTATCTTTGGTGATCTTTACGCTTTCTCTTTGCTTGTTCTGATGTCGAGCCGAAAACTGAGCTTGCACGAGAACGCTAGAGAATAGGAATGCAAAGAGGATTGGTATAGTAATCCGAAATTTCTGTAGTGAGTGTTTCATAGTTCATCGCTACTCATGGCCTGAGAACCCACGTCGGAAATCCATTTAGGACTAACCCGTTCCACTGTTTCAGTATACATTCGCTTTCATTGCCTTTTAAATAATGATTTGAGACGGCTGTAGGGTCTGGAGTCAAAAAAACCTAAAGTTTATTGTCAACTTTCTGCCCTAACCCCCGCAAACCTACCTGCCAATACTGATGGTGGGATGAACCGAGGAATTTATTCAGCAGCAGCTTCAATGCTAGGATCGCAGCACCAGCTCGATTTGCTCGCCAACAATTTGGCGAACGTTTCAACGACTGGCTACAAGCGAGATGAGCTTGCATTTGGCGAAACATTGGTAAGGGAGATGCGCGCCGCTGGGGGAGCTGGCCAATTGCTCGGAAGCATGAGCATGGGCACAGCATCCGAGACCACGTACACCTCATTCGATCCTGGTGCCCCAATCGCAACAGGTAGCCCATACGATTTTGCCATTCAAGATTCGAAAGGGCTCTTCGCCGTTCAAACTCCGCAAGGAGTTCGATACACGCGAAACGGCTCATTCGAACTTTCAGCCGATGGAGTTTTGATCACGCACGACAAGTTCCCGGTGCTCGATGAAAATCAGAGCCCGATCCAAATTCCGATAGGCGACATAATCGTCCAGCCCGATGGCAACATTGTTGTAGACGGCAAGCCTGTGGCCAAACTCGCTGTATTTGAAGGGCAGTTCACAAAAGCTGGAGACAACATGTATTCAGCTACAAATGTGGCCGCCTTTGATCCGGATTCCATTTTATGGAAGTCGGTGGAATCATCTAACGTCAACTCGGTCGAAGCCATGGTTGAAATGGTCCAGCTTCAACGCCGATTTGACCTCGCGCAACGCTCGATCACACAACAGGACGAGCTGACGCAACGACTTATTCAGAGCATAAATGAGTAGGAGAATCGGAATTCGTGATACGGAGTTCGCGATTCGAATAACGAATAACCAATACCGAATCGCGAGTCACGAATAACGAAATGGGACGCCGGACCGAATCCGAGAAGGATAGGAAGCGTTCGCACTAATCAGGACGAGAAGTGCAAAGAAAGTGGAAGTGTAAGTAGGAAAAGCGCGGTCAAGCCCGCGCACTCCCAAAACACTCCCAAAGAAACCAAGGAAGGCGAAGAAATGAACAGGAGAAACTTACGCCATGATGCGAGCGCTAACAACCAGTGGGGCAGGAATGATTGCCCAGCAATACAATTTGGATACGATTGCCAATAACCTTGCAAACGTAAACACGACCGGATTTAGAGGGCAGCGAGCCGAATTCCAAGACCTGATGTATCAGACCCTAAGGGCTTCTGGAACGCAAACTCAAGGATCAGCCCAGCAGCCAAGCTCAGTCCAGGTCGGACTCGGAACCCGCTTTGCCGGCCATGCGATCAGCCTTAACCAAGGAGCGATGCAAGCGACTAACAGTCCGCTCGATCTCTCGATCTCAGGCTCCGGATTCTTCCAAGTCGAATTGCCAGATGGCCGAACAGCTTATACCCGCGACGGTTCGTTTAAGCTTGATGCCAATGGCCTGATGGTGACCAGCGATGGATATCCGGTTGTTCCAAACGTGACGATCCCGCCAGGCTCAAGAGCGATTTCAATATCACAAACAGGCATAGTCAGCGCGATCCCTCCTGGAGCGAATGAACCAACCGAAATCATTACACTAACCCTAGCTCTGTTTCCAAACGAAACGGGCATGAGCAGAATAGGTCAAAACCTATACGAAGCTGGCGGCGCAAGTGGAGAACCATCTGTAATTGAACCTGGGAGCCAAGGCGCGGGCCTAGTGCAAAGCGGCTTCCTAGAAGGCTCTAATGTGCAAATCGTTGAGGAAATGGTTCGCATGATCATGGCTCAACGCGCTTACGAGATCAACTCGAAAGGCGTAATGACAGCCGACGAAATGCTCTCAACCCTGAACACTCTCAAGAGGTAATTAATGATAACAACTTTGCTTGCCACGGTAGCGACAGGATTTCTCTCGACCTCGATCAAAGTCGACGGCGAAGGCTATCTGCGATTCGCCTTGGAAGGCCGAATCGTGTATTCAAAGACGGCAAATCTTGTCTCACGAGATGGCAGGCTTTCGGATTCTTCTGGAGCTACTGTTATGCCGCTTTTCATGCTTCCAGAAGGAGCAAATTCGGTTCAAGTGGGCGAAGACGGAACCATTTCGATTCAAGTTGGGCAAAGCAAAAGAGATATAGGAAGATTGACTCTTGCAATGTTTTCCGCTAGTGAATCACTGGCAACGCAAGGGGCATACTTAGTGGCTCGATCCAGGCCAAAACTGGAATATCCTGGCGAAAAGGGTGCGGGCAAATTGGTTCAGTCGAATACCCAATCGGCAAATCAGCCAATTGTCTCTAAACCAATAACCAGCAATCGACAACCAACAACTGCCAACAACACGCCTATCCTAACCATTCCCGAAAAGGTAGTTCTCACAACTACGCGAATGACGTTGGACCAGTTCGTTCAAGGAGAAATTCCGGAAAACCTTAAGAGCCGAATGAAGCTCGCCGATTTTGGAACCTCGCCAAAAGGCGGATTTTCAACCAAAATCACGCGATCTCGTATCGAGACGAAACTGCTAATGGTCGGAATTGAGCCGAAGGATGCCCGATTCCAAATTCCTGAAGTCGTCGAAGTCTGCGCCCCAAGCCAAACCATTGACGCGAAGACGATTATTGCAGCCGCATTAAAAGCCGTGTCGGAAAAATCAGGCTCTCCAGTTGAACTTAAAGTTGAAGGAACTGTCGAGCCGTATCAAGCACCCACGGGTCTTGTCGAATTCAAGACGGATTCAATTATCGAACGCGGAAACCAGATTTTGGCGACCATCGCCATCTTTGTAGATGGAAAACGAATCAACTCGAAGCAGGTCATTTTCTCGGGCGAACTCGCTCCGATTGTGATCAAATCCGGTGACCTTGTGAAAGTCGAAATGCGGGCTAGCGGAATCTCAGTTGAAGTCACGGGCAGAGCCAAGAAGGCTGGTCGCGTTGGCGAGTCAATTGAAGTTGAAATCATGCTCGGCGAGCCAGCAGTGAAAACAAGCCACCTAGCCCTCATCAAGGGTCCTGGCAAAGTGGAAGTGAAATTATGAAAAGCAAACAGAAGTTATCAGTAATCGGTATGTTGGTTGTCGGTCTTTCGGCGATGGCCGGCGCTCAAGTTCCGCCAGATGCCGAGAATCCAGGTTCGCTTTTCCCAAAGAAGTTTGTGAATCCGTTCATGGATCGAACAGCAAAGGCTGAAGGCGATGTCGTGACGATTCTCATCAGCGAATCCTCATTGGCAAGCTTTGCAGCATCAACTACCACAAGCAAGAAAGATTCAAATGCAGTAACCGAGCTTCTCGGAACGTCGCTCTTCAAAGGAATCTTGCCAAGCCTCACTTCTGCAGCGAATTCTAGCGGCGATGGTAAAGGCACGACAACTCAAAGCGGACGACTTTCAGCAAAAATGGCAGCCGTCGTGAAGAAGGTGCTGCCAAATGGCAATTTGCTGATCGAAGGCGTTCGACAAGTTCGCGTGAACAAAGACACGCAAACGTTCTTTTTGACCGGCATCATCCGGCCGGATGACGTAATTTCAAACAACACGATCATGAGTGAGAACATCGCCGAGGCAGAGATTCGAGTGGACGGCAAGGGCCAAATCTCTGAAAGAACTCGAAAGGGCATCATAACTCGGATCATAGACTGGCTCTTCTAGGGAATGCAAATGAAACAAAAACACACAATCATTTTTCCTTTGTCCCTTGTCCTCTTTTCCCATGCCATTGGCCAAACGCCTCCGACATCAGGCACAACACAAGGCACCAGTGCTACCGATCTGAAGTTAGAGCAGGCACAACGCGATGCCGCGCTGAGGAAGGTCGAGAGCATCAAGCGAATTGGAGAATCCGGTATTGAAGTGCGAATCAAAGACATCGCTCGTTTCCGCGGAATTCGAAGCAACCAACTCCTTGGTTATGGTTTGATCGTTGGACTTGAAGGTTCTGGCGACACAAAATCAACGCCATTTACCCAGACATTGCTTGCAAACGCCATGAAGAGCGCAGGAACGATCGTAGATCCAGCGCAACTCAAAGTGAAGAATGTCGCAGTAGTAGCGATTACGGCGGAATTGCCTCCTTTCGCTGCGCCTGGTAACAACATTGATGTTACGGTTCAATCCATCGGAGATGCAAAGAGCCTACAAGGTGGAACACTATTGCAATCGCCGCTATATGCCGCATCGAGCAAAGAAACCGTCTTTGCAGTAGCACAAGGACCAATTTCCATCGGCGGATTTTCGGCAGGATCAGGCGGGGCTTCGGTGCAAAAGAACCAGCTGAATGTTGGTCGAATCCCAGATGGAGCCATTGTCGAAAACTCAACTCCTACCAAATTTGTGTTTGATAACAAAATGTTCTTAGAGCTTGACGATGCTGATCTAACAACCGCCCAGCGACTTTCATCAAAGTTAAATGAGACATTTCCGACCTACCAAGCAGTTCCGCTAACCGGGGGCACCGTTCAAGTCACTATTCCTCCAGGCACACCGCCAATCTCGGCGATGAGCCTGATCGAAATGACAAAAGTGTTTGCCGATATTCCGGCACTGGTGATCATCAATGAGCGAACTGGAACGATTGTCGTAGGTGGAAATGTTCGAATTGGCCCTGCTCTCGTTGCCAAAGGGAGCCTAAATGTTCGAATTGACAAGGACCTAGTTATTAGCCAGCCTAACGCATTTGCGGCGGGCCAAACGGTCGCTGCAAACCAAACAACGGTAAAGGCGGAAGAAGACCAAGTTTCCGTGGCTCTGCTCAGCGAGGTTGCAACGGTGGCCGATCTGGCGCGAATCTTCCAAGCTCTCAAAGTTTCACCTACCGACATTATTGCCATTCTGCAAGCACTAAGAGATCAAGGTGCCCTCAAGGCAAGGATCAAGATCCAATGAGACTAGATAAAGCATTTGAATCGGCAATCGCGGGTGCTGAAGTCACACCAACACTGGTGAAATTTCGGAAAGCAGCGGCTGGCATGGAGCAGGTCTTTCTAAAGCAGCTCTTCGCCCAGATGCGGCAGGTTTCGCTTTCAGGTGAAGAAGACTCTCACGGAATGGAAATGTACAAAGACATGATGGATGACGCAATGGCGGCATCGGTAGCGAATCGAGGCGACTTTGGTATAGCCAAACAGCTTCAACAAACAATGGAGCCAGCTATGTTCAGACAAGAAATCGCGAATGTCAGATTAAGAGCGAAACGGGCGGCATTGGAAAACGCAGAGTGATGAGTGGGGAGTGAGGAGTGAGGAGTGCGGAGTGCGGAGTGCGGAGTGGGGACAAC
>JANNJE010000322.1:0-1799 GCA_031405735.1 Armatimonadota bacterium
GAGCGTCGCTAGAGACTTTGATGTCAGAGAGACAACTGGACAGGTGCTCGATGCTTCGGAACGGACAACCGTGCCAGCTCCTCCGGGTTCGGTGAAGGCTGTGAAGGCTCCCGACCAAACCTCGTCTGTGTGTCCCATTGAAAACAGCACTGCTCCGTTCTGGCTGTTTGCCTTTCCCGGCGGCACTACTAGAACGGTATTCTCAAACAATCCTCTTGTGCCCGAACCCAGAGTGGTTGAACGAGAGAGTCGCGGGTCCACAAATGGCACGAGTGGGTCTTGCTTCCAGTTCCTTTTGTACGTTGAGCCAGTCGAACTCGAAACGGCCGAAGGGATCGCACTGCCCTCCGATGCGGTCAAGTTGATCGCCGAAAGCTCAACTGTAAAGGGCGTTGCAACAGCCAAATGCATAGAGCCCCACGATTTGGTCGCCAGAGGGTCGTTTGATAGGGGCGCAGGTTGAGAAGTTCCTTGACCGAACCCAGCAACAAGCAGAAAGCAAAATACTCCGAGCGTCATCAGCCGAAGCAAGTCATAAGCCACTCGAGTGTGCACTCCAGCACGAATCTGTCCAGTATCACCAACGTTTATAGTTTTTATAGTCATACCCAATTCTCGCTATCGGCGGCGAATTCCTTCAATTTCGCTCGGGCCGCTGGCCAACCTCTTCCTCGCGACGGGTGGGCAGGACATCTTTACAGATTCCTCCAAGTAGGTGCCACGGCCAAGCGATTCGTCCTAATCCGAACGTGTTGTTGGACTTGGATAGCTTGACCGTGCCCTTTACTAATCTCTTATTCATTGCCTACCATGGTTAATCATTCCTTTCCAATTCTTTCCTGTCGTCGCCGGGTGCCATGGACAGGCATTCGTCGGGAGCTTACCAACGTAAGATAGAATTGGAAAAGAATGTTCGTCCATGCCGAGAACCCTGGGAATTCACTTGCAAACGACTTCGTCGCCTTTGTTGGGCCTCAGAAGTCAAATACCAAGGAAGTGAGAAACTGCCAAGCTCATTGGCTGGCGATGGGAAGGCTCATGGTCACTGAACGAACTTCGGAAGCCCTTATTGCCCTGGAGCATGGTCTCAACGCGGGAGGAGACTAGTGCCGCAACCTGGCTTGCATGCCGTCCTAGCTCTCGCGACGAGGAAGATTTTCCCTCACCGCCCCTGGTTCCCACTTGGATTGGTGCTCGGATCAGTGATTCCTGACCTATACGGATACGCTCAGGCTGTAGCAGTTTCCGTCGCTAAGATGGACCCAATTAGGGCTGAAGCGAATTTTCACAGAACTGCTACGCATTCGCTGTTGTTCGCTCTCTTTCTCGGAATCGTTTTCTGGCTCCTCTCGTTAGCCAAGAAGTCAAAGGAAATCGCAAGCTTTGGATTTGGCCTCGCTACAGGGATGGCGGTCCTTCACACCTTGCCAGACCTCTTTGCCTGGTTTGACGGAGTGGCAGTTCTTTGGCCTTTCCTAACGGTAAACCTATGGAGCTCAGTTCACCTCTCAGAGACCGTCGAGAACCTATTGCGAGCGGGAAACTTTTTTGCTTTCGGCTTCTACTTTTGCTACCTAAATTCTCTTGCTAAGAAAGCGGGAACGAGCACCAACTACTTGCAGCGGCTAAGAATCAACACATGGGTCCAATTTGCTCTAGGTACGATTTTCGCCGTGTTGGCGATGTTCCTTTCCACTAAGACGTATTCGCTCCTCGACGGAGCCGTGTTGCTGCTATTCGCCTTCCCAAACGCCCTATGGGTGACGTGGTGCTCGCGGGATACCATTGAGGCGATTTGA
>JANNJE010000323.1:0-6893 GCA_031405735.1 Armatimonadota bacterium
GCCAAATGCTCGAGCAGCACGTGAACCCAGAACATCTCGCCGAAGTGGCGGCAGACATCATTGTTCGCGATACATTTCCAAAAGCTTTAGAAAGTGAAAAGCTCGAACCGCACAGCCAGCCTTCCATCTCTGTAAAGGAGTTGAATCAGGACGAGGGAAAATGCACTTATGAAATCAAGGTGCCATTAGCTCCCCAAGTCGAGCTGATAGAGTATAAGAAATTGAAGGCTTCAAGGCCTCCAATGGAGGTCACCGAAGAGGAAATCACTCACCAAATTGACGAATTGCGGCGCGGAAAATCAACTCGAACCGCTGTCAGCGGCAGAGGGATTGAAGAAGGCGATGTGGCAGTTGTAAATGTCCGTCCAGATGGCGACGATGGCGAGGGGCGCAACTTCATGACCATAGCTGGCCAGACCTTTCCCCAACTTGATCAAGCACTGATGGGAATGACCTCAGACGAAATCAAACACCTAGAACTGACATTTCCGGAGAACTTCCAAGAAAAGGATTGGGCTACAAAAACCATGAAGGCACAGGTTTCGGTACGATCAATCAATGCCGTTCAAATGCCTGAACTGGACGATGCTTTTGCAAAGAGCCTTAGAACGGAATCCGTTGAAGAGCTACGAGAGAGCGTTCGAGAAGCCATCACAGCCGCAAAGGACAACATGGTCGCGGATTATTTGAACGAGCAGTTGCTTGAAATTCTTTTGACATCTTCAACAGTTCATGTTCCCGATACCATGTGGGAACAAGTAGCAAATCGCCGACTGAACGACCTTGCACAAGAACAAAGAGAGAAGGGCGTCACTATGGAGCAATATGCCGAGCAAAACGGCATGAAGATTGAAGAGTTGATTGCAGCTTGGGAGCACGAGGCAAAACTTCATGTTCAAAGGGCGGTAATCGTCCAGAAAATTTTTGACCTCGAAAGCATGAAACTCGTGGATGCCGACCTTAACCGAGAGCTTATCGTGATGTCGCGAGAATATGAAATGGATCCGAAAGAGCTTTTGGATATCATGAAGAAGCAAGGCTCGTTGCAAGAACTTCATTTTCGTTCAGTATTTCGAAAGGTGACGGATTTCTTGCGAGAACATGCACAAATTGAGATTTCAGATACGCCTCCAGCACAATCAAAGCCGAAGAAAAGCAAGAAAAACTAGGAAATTTGGTTCAAAACACCGAGAATTGACGTACGAGCTACTACGATGAAAAACGAGAACTTAGTTGGGATGGGTATTCCTTATGTAATTGAGCAGACTGCTCGTGGCGAACGTAGCTACGATATTTGGTCAAGGCTGCTCAAAGATCGCATAGTGTTTTTGGGAACAGAAGTCGACGATTATGTTGCAAACCTTTTGGTCGCACAGTTTCTGTTCCTAGAAAAAGAAGACCCAGATAAGGATATTGATTTTTACATCCACAGTCCTGGCGGTTCAGTAAGTGCCGGCATGGCAATTTATGACTGCATGCAGATCATCAAGCCTGATGTCGCAACAATTTGCGTTGGACAGGCCGCATCAATGGGAGCCGTCTTACTTGCAGGTGGTGCAGCCGAAAAGAGATATTGCCTCGAAAATGCACGCGTAATGATTCATCAGGGTTCCGCGGGAACACGAGGAACCATTGCCGACATGAACGTTGCTCTAGCCGAATTTAACCGATACAATGACATTATCTTTAACGTATTGGCTAAACATACAAAGCAAAAAAGAGAAAAAGTTCAGGCAGATTGCGACCGCGATTACTTCATGTCTGCCGAACAAGCGAAAGAATATGGCGTAATTGATAAAGTTTTGAAGCCCGGCGAACGATAATATATTCGAGGATTGGATGCCAAAGATGATGGAACGTCGAGAACAATGCTGCCTATGTGGCAAAACGAAAGAACAAGTCAAGAAATTGATAGTCGGATTGCATGGGGCGGTTTGTTCCGATTGCGTTGATCTTTGCAACGGAATTCTCAATAGCGAACCTGATCGGCAAACACCAATATCTGCGGCGGTTGCGCGGCAATCGTCAGTTGCCAAGGAAGGCGAAGTTCCAAAGCCAAAGGAAATCGTTGGATTCCTGGATCAATATGTAATCGGGCAAACCAAAGCCAAACGATCGCTTTCAGTCGCAGTTTATAACCACTACAAACGTGTCCGAGAGACAATTGACCACGACGTTGAGCTTTCAAAGAGCAACATTCTGTTAGTTGGCCCAACGGGTTCCGGAAAGACGCTTCTGGCGCAAACATTGGCGCGAATGCTGAATGTTCCATTCGCGATTGCTGATGCCACAGCTCTTACTGAAGCTGGCTACGTTGGCGAAGACGTTGAAAACATCCTTCTCAAACTCTATCAAGCCGCTGAAACAATGAATCCGGCAAACGCGAAAGAACTTTGTGAGCGCGGAATCATCTATGTGGATGAAATTGACAAGATCGCTCGAAAGAGCGACAATCCTTCGATCACTCGCGATGTTTCAGGCGAAGGTGTACAGCAGGCTCTCCTCAAAATCTTAGAAGGCACAACTGCGAATGTTCCGCCTCAAGGTGGGCGAAAACACCCTCAGCAAGAATATATTCCGATTGACACAACAAACATCCTGTTTGTGTGCGGCGGAGCGTTTGAAGGCATTGAAGACATCATTCGTCGCCGAATGAAAGAAAACGTGCTCGGCTTTAGGGCGACTCCTGAAAGCAAGAAAGAGCAGGACCTCAACATTTTGCGAAAAATCATGCCTGAAGATTTGCTTCATTACGGCTTGATTCCTGAATTCATCGGACGGCTACCAGTCATCGCGCCGCTCGATCAGCTTGACGAAGATACGCTAATGCGGATTCTTACGGAGCCGAAGAATGCCCTGTTAAAACAGTATTCGAAATTCTTTGAACTCGATGGAGTGGACTTGGTGTTCGAGCCAGGTGCGTTGCAGGAAATTGCTGCCGAAGCCCTCAAACGAAAGACGGGAGCAAGAGCACTGCGTTCAATCATCGAGCAAATCATGCTCGACGTAATGTACGAAGTTCCAAGCAATCTGGAAATCAAAAGGGTAATCATTCCTGCTGGAGTAATTACAGGTGACAACGAGCCAGAACTCTTGACAGCGGAAATGATTGCAAAGGCTTCGTAACCGCTACTGGCCAATTTCGGCTTCGTACATTCTCCAGAATTGCGTTGCTATGCCCCTCTTTTGGGAAGTAAACTTTGCATTGTGAAACCTTCAGTTAATGTCCTCGGCGGACCACTCGAAACTTGCAGCACAAACCCAAAGACCGGATTCTATCGAACCGGTTGCTGTGACACTGGTGCCGACGACCAAGGTGTTCATACTGTCTGCATAATTGCTACGGAGCAGTTTCTTTCGTTCAGCATGATGGCTGGCAACGATCTTTCAACGCCGCATCCTGAATGGGAGTTTCCGGGGCTCAAGCCTGGAGATCGCTGGTGTCTTTGCGCGCAACGGTGGCAAGAGGCGTTCGAAGTCGGTATGGCTCCAAAAGTTGTATTAGAAGCAACTCATGAATTCACGCTTGAATTTGTGAACCTTGAAGATTTGTTGGCGCATGCATATCAACCATTTGGAGAAACAAGTTCAAACTAGTTGGGTTGTGGAGTGAGTGAAACTGACCTAAGGTTCATTAGTACTCCGCCAACCAATTTCTTCCCCTTCACAGTCACCTTCACTTTGCCTCCCGTATCCAAAATCACGCGTCCGATATCCACTTTCGCGAACTTCGACCAGCTTCCAGTATCTGGAATCGTGTATGGGTATTGCTTGTTTTTGATTGTTATCACCGCTTCACCTCCAGCATTGCCAGGTTCGCAAGCAACTTCTGCGGATAACCGGTAGTTCCCTGGCGAATCAAGCTGAAACTCCCAAGAGACGACATCGTCCACATTTGTCCAATATCCGATGCACTGCTTTGCCTCTTCGGACTCGTATCTTGCCGAACCTTCTACCGAAGCATCAATCGCCTTTAGGATCATATTGCCTTTTTCATCGGGACGGAGCGGAGGTAATTCGGCTTTGATATCACCCGTGAATTCAACAACAAAAACTTCAGGCATCGGCTCTCGGATAAACACTTTTGGTTCGGGATTTGTAACTGTCCAGCCAAACTTCGTTTTCGCGACAGCAACGGGTTTCTTATCAAGGAACCGATACGCTTTACCAATTTTGCCTACTAAGCCGGTTAACTCGATCTGCTTTAGCGATGGATCAAACAGGTGCAAATAGAGCTTGTTCCCTTTTCGTGTCGCCCGGCCCCAAGGCAGAGATTTAGCGAACGGACCAGCTTGCGAACCGTAAATCGTCTCGCCATGCAGCTTCATCCAAGCACCAACAGCAGCAAGCCTTTGAACGCTTGCTTCAGGAATCTCGCCCAAATTGGTTGGGCCGACATTTAAGAGATAGTTGCCACCTTTGCTGGCGCAATCAATCACGTTGTGAACTAATGTTTCCGCGGATTTCCAATTGTGGTCGTTCTTGTGGAATCCCCATGAGCCATTCATAGTCATGCAGCTTTCCCAATCAAGACCAGGCATTCCGTTTGCAGGGATTTCTTGCTCCGGAGTTCCGTAATCGCCGACAGCCTGGTCGTTTGCACTCATTCCAGCCATGCCGCTTCGATGGACGTCAACGCGATTATTGATGATGATTTTGGGCTGCAAAGAGCGAACATAATGGTAAAGGTCCACACCTCTCTCGTGTGTCCAAGCCTGCGGCTCCCACTCGCCATCGAACCACAAAATTCCGATGTCCCCGTAGTTTGTAAGTAGCTCCTTAAGTTGGCCCTTCATGAAAACGGTGTAACGATCCATGTTAGTCGGAATCTCGGGCCGAGGATCCCAAGGCCGTCGAAGCCCGTAATCGGGATGCGTCCAGTCCATGATGGAATGGTAGAAGCAGAGCTTTATTCCGCCCTCTTTGCAAGCCTTCGCGAGTTCCTTCAAGGCATCGCGCTTGAACGGCGTGTTCATGATGTCCCAATCAGTCAGCTTGCTATCAAAAAGCGCGAAGCCGTCATGGTGCTTGCTGGTGATTACGATGTACTTCATGCCTGCGTCTTTAGCGATCTGCACCCATCTTTTGGCGTTGTATTTAACCGGGTTGAATTGAGCTTGAAGCGGGTGATAATCCTTCGCCGTAATTTGGGCAGAATACATCAGCCATTCGCTGGCTCCAGCAAAGTTCTTGCCCTTCCATTCGCCCGCGGGAACCGCATACAGCCCCCAATGGATGAACATTCCGAAGCGGGCTTCTCGGAACCACGCCATTCGTTTGTCTTTTTGAGCCTTTGTTTCGGGCTCGCCTACTTGTCCTTTCATCAACTTCATCATAAAGGTGTTATAGTCCTCGACTGGAATCAGCCCGACCTCGGCTCGCCGTGCATCTAGATTCTTTGGATCCTCGACTGGTTTCATGATCCATTTACTCCCATCAAGCGAGTTCTGCGTGCCGTATCTCTGCTTTTTGCCGCGAGCACAAAGGACCCTGTCTGTAAGCATTGCCCAATCAACCTTGCTGATCTCACCGGAAACAAGGAGCGGCTCCATCAACCTCAGGCACTCCTCCTGAAAAGCAGGGTCGGCATCGGCATGCTGCACGAGGAGCCATGCGTCGTGAGCGCCTTGCTTGCCGAACACATCGTTCGTCGGCCAACCATATTGAGCAACGATTTCCTTCATTCGCGTGGTGTTGGCCTTGTCAATCTTAGCCATCGCGTCTGCCATTTTCTTCTTATCAGATTCAGAAAGACTGTTGAACTTCTCGAATCCGGCGCGAGCCTTCTGATCTGCGGCGACCATTTCTTTGAGTTCAATGGCGATAGCAGATGGAGAGGCGTAAGCGGTGATGGATATGTCGTGCAGCCGTTCTGAACTATCTTGCAGAGGCACCTCAAATTCGACAACAATAACGGTCGCGATAATTGGAGCAAAGGTGACAATGCGCTTTGCTCCAACCGTTGTGCCATTCGCCAATTCGGTCATTTTTCCGTTAACAATCGCGCGAACTTTATACGCATCAATCCGCTGCCCAAGCTCGATACTTTCCTTGATGACCACCCTATCTATCACCTTTGGGCCCATTAAATCGACGGCACGAAATCTGGGGCGATCTGAAGCAGTTCGCGGTCGAACGAACCTAGCCATTGCCGTGCCATAGCTCGCATCTCTCAACTTCTTGAACCCCATCAACGCCTTGACATCATTCTCATGTATCAACCCCCTCGCGTCTGGCGGCACGTTCAAAAGCAACGACCCGTTCCTGCCCACTGACTTCTCGTAAAGGTCGAGCAGTTTCTCAGGCGACTTCACTTGGTTATCTTGCGAAGCATGATAGAACCAGCCTGGACGAATCGAAACATCGCATTCCGCCGGAACCCAATCTTTGCCTTTTGGATCGCCAGTGTTCAAGTATCTCGTGTCTGCGGCTCCGATCGCTGTTTTTGGGCTAGAAAGGTCTACAGTGCTCCAACAAGTCTCTCCCGCAATTCCGTCTTCATTGCCAACCCAGCGAATATCGGGTCCCGCATCCGAAAAGATTACGGCATCGGGAGCATACTGCCGCACAGTTGAAATAAATAGGTTCCAGTCATAAATTTGCTTCTTCCCGTTCGGTCCTTCGCCATTTGCTCCATCGAACCAGACTTCATAGATGGGCGCGTATTTGGTTAGAACTTCCTTCAACATTGAAGCGAAGATCATGTTGTAGCCTGGCGTACCATACGCAGGATGATTGCGGTCCCACGGAGAAAGATAGACCCCCATTTTCATCCCGTATTCGTCGCACGCCTTTCGCAACTCTGCCAAAACGTCGCCCTTTCCCTCGCGCCACTTGCTCTGTGCAACTGTATGTGTGGAAAACGTAGAGGGCCAAAGGCAGAACCCGTCGTG
>JANNJE010000324.1:0-6058 GCA_031405735.1 Armatimonadota bacterium
CCACGCTCGATCCATCGAGGTGAGACTCGATGCCTGAGCCCAGAACTGAAATCCAGAGGATGCGTCCGTACAATCCTCCTACCGGCAATCGCGGTGGCAAGCTGCGGCTAGACTTCAACGAAAATACGGGAGGATGTCCGCTTCACGTATTGAAGGCCGTGTCAGAAGCGCTATCTAAAGATTTGCTGGCGACCTATCCGGATTACGAGGTGGCGCGACAACGAATCGCAGACTTCTTTGAGGTTGCCGAAGCTCAAATATTGATGGCGAACGGGACGGATGAGGCGATCCAGCTACTCGTTAACACCTTTGTCGGACCGGGTGATGAAGTTGTCGTGCTTCATCCAACTTACGCAATGTATCGGTTCTACGCGGAGATTGCAGGGGCCAAGATTCAGGAGGTCTCTTATCGTGAGCTCCCAGGTAGTGAGCCACTAGAGCGTGTCTTGCAGGTCGAACTCGACGACATTCTGGATAAAGTAGGCGATAGGACTCGAGCGATCTTCCTGCCCAACCCCAATAATCCCACCGGTTCAACAATCAGCCTCGAGACGATTCTGGGCGTTCTGCAGGCGGCCCCTTATTCTTGCGTCCTCATTGATGAAGCGTACTTCGATTTCTGGGGAGTGACGGCTTTAGCTCTCCTTGAACGAAATGAGAACCTTTTCATCAGTCGCACGTTCAGTAAGGCATACGGCCTTGCGGGGATGCGATTCGGGTGCCTGATAAGCCACGCCGAAAACATATCCAACATGAAAAAATCGCATTCCCCATATAGCGTCAATTCGCTCTCGATCGTAGCCGTTCTCGCCGCAATTCAAGATCGGGTTTGGATTAACGAGTATGCGGTACAGGTTCGACAGGGCAGAGAATTGCTCGAGCGAGAACTGCCAAGGCACGGCTATTCGTATTGGAAGTCCCATGCAAACTTTATTCTGTTTGATGCTGGCGATCGGGCCGATGCCCTCCTGCAACGGTCTCTCGAATCTGGTGTTCTGATCCGGGACCGGCGCCACGATCTGCCCGGCGCCTTACGAGTCACGGCGGGTCTCGCAGGTCAAATGGAAAGATTCGTTAGCGTTCTGGAGGAATTGCGATGAGGGAATCAAAACTTGAGCGGATCACGACCGAGACCCAGATTCGGGGATCCTTGAGAATCGAAGGGTCGGGGTCTTACAAGGTCGAAACTGGTATCGGGTTCTTGACCCATATGCTCGAGCTATTTGCAAAGCACGGCGGTTTCGACCTCGAATTGACCGCCGCGGGAGACCTCCAAGTCGACCAGCACCATACGGTCGAGGATCTCGGAATCGTATTGGGAGAACTTTTTAGTCAGGCCCTAGGCGACCGAAAGGGCATCAACCGGGCAGGCTATTTTGTCCAGACGATGGATGAGGCTCTTTCCATCGTAGCCCTCGATCTTGGGGGTAGATCGGCTTGCGTTTACCAAGACAAAGTCAGAGCTAGGCACGTCGGGGGCTTGACGGTTGAGCTGCTCCATGACTTCTTCGAGGCTTTCTCTAGGTCGGCGCGGGCCAACGTTCACGTGAAGGTTCTTTACGGGCGATCTAGCCATCATAAGATTGAAGCCGTGTTTAAGTGCTTTGCCCGCGCACTGAAGTTTGCGTGCTCGCTCGACTCGAGCATCAAGGACCAACTTCCTTCAACAAAGGGGCTTCTGTGATTGCACTTATTGATTACGGCGCCGGAAATCTGTTCTCAGTTGCAAATGGACTGGATGCAATTGGAGCCGAGTTCCACATGGTCCGGAGCCCATCGGAAATGAACTCTGACGACGCAATTCTATTGCCCGGAGTGGGTCACTTTGCCGCAATGATGTGTGCGCTTGACGAGCTTGATTTTAGGGCGTGTTTGATTGCGGCTGCAAGCGCGGATCGGCCATTCCTTGGGATATGTCTTGGTATGCAAGCATTGTTTGAGTGGAGCGAGGAGGCGCCGGGAGTTCCTGGACTAGGGTTACTTTCAGGAACAGCGCGACTCATCCCGGATAATTGCCGGGCGCCGCACATGGGATGGAACCGCGTGAGATTTGTCGATGAAGGCTCCGATTGGTTCTACTTTGCCAATAGTTTTACGCTGCCAGTCATGGATGCGACCTGGGGCACGACCGAATACGCGGGCGAATTCAGCAGCGCCGTGCGAAAGGACAATCTTTGGGGATTCCAGTTTCATCCCGAGAAATCGGGTAGATCTGGATTAGAACTTCTTGCCCGGTGGTGTTTTAATGCTTTGTAGACGTATAGTGGCTTGCCTCGATGTCGCAGATGGGCGAGTGGTCAAAGGGACAAACTTTGTGAACCTTCGGGATTCGGGCGACCCCGTCGAGTTGGCAAAGCGGTACAGCGATGAAGGGGCCGATGAGATAGTATTTCTGGATATCGCCGCCTCACACGAAAGTCGTCCTACTCTCCTCGGCGTCGTGTCGAAGGTCGCCCGACAGGTGTTCGTTCCTCTGACCGTTGGCGGAGGAGTTCGATGCGTAGATGACGCTAGTTTATTATTCAATGCGGGAGCGGACAAGGTTGGTGTAAACAGTGCCGCGGTTCGTCGACCAAAACTGCTAACTGAACTTTCGAATGCCTTTGGAATTCAGGCAACCGTGCTCGCAATCGATGCTAAAAGAGCCGCCAACAGTTGGATCGTTTACCTTATGGGAGGAAGAGAAGCGACCCAACTGGACGCCGTGGATTGGGCAAAGGCAGGACAGGACGCGGGCGCCGGCGAAATCTTGCTGACTAGTATGGACGCGGATGGAGTGAGGCAAGGGTTCGATCTGGACTTGGTGAACGCGGTCTGTGCTGTCACCAACATTCCCATCATTGCGTCGGGCGGAGCGGGATCGACCGGACACTTTGTTGATCTATTCAGTAGAACTGATGCCAGCGCCGGTCTCGCCGCATCCATTCTTCATGAGCGTTCGACTTCCATCTTGTCGATAAAGGAGGCTCTATCCTCCGCCGATATCGCGGTGAGGCCAGCTTGATCATTCCTTGCATAGACTTGATGGGGCAGAAGGTAGTCCAGTTGGTCCAGGGAAGGGAGAAGGCCTTGGAGAGGACGGTTGAGGAGGCTATGGAGTTGTTTGAGGGATTTCCTCTCCTGCATATCATCGATTTGGATGCTGTGCTTGGATCCGGCGATAACGGTGCGGAAGTGTCGGCTATTCTCGAACGGCGCCGCGCTCGAGTGGGCGGCGGCATTCGTTCAATAAAGCGAGCAAAATACCTCATCGAGGCGGGGGCTGAGCAAGTGATAATCGGTTCGGCAGCCTTCAACGAATCAGGGGTGAATGCCACCTTTCTGAATGAACTCGCTCGCGAAGTCGGCACTGCCCGCATCATCATCGCAATCGATTCCAAGGGCGGGCAAATCGCGGTAAGCGGGTGGAGATCGGTTTTGAACCGTTCGCCTGAGCACGCGATGCGAGCTTTAGCTCCCTTCTGTGCCGGTTACCTCTGCACCAATGTGGATCAGGAGGGCCTCCTGCAGGGCACGGATCTGGAGCTATTCTTGAATCTGCGGGCTAAAACGGACAAGACCTTAGTGGCCGCCGGAGGAATATCGACAATGAGCGAAGTTGAAGCACTCACGATTGCCGGAATTGAGGTCGCACTGGGCATGGCTGTGTATACAGGTCGACTTGATATTGTCGAACTGCGCCGTAAATGCGTTTGTTAAAATTTGGTGGGCAAGGAGAGACTCGAACTCTCACGCTTATTAGGCGCTGGAACCTAAATCCAGTGCGTCTACCAATTTCGCCACTCGCCCACGAATCACCCAGAGTATTGGGGATTTTGTATTGTACCTATGGCTCTGCAAACCCAAACATCGCAATCTCGCCTTCGCGTAGCTCGACTCGATCGAATGTGAGATTCAGTGGCAAGTCCTTGGCATCCAAAATTGGGTTCACTTTGTCCAGCTGTTGCTGAACCAAATTCCGAACCGCTGCACCGCCCACGCTTACGGATTCGACTTCCACAAAGAGTTGTTTTGCATCATGGATTCTAATCGAGCACTTTGCGATCGCTTCGATTTCGACAATGACCTTCACTTTCGCCGTTACGTGAATGTATCCCAGCAGAATCTCAACATTGATTTCCCGAATCGTATCGGGAATTTGGTTTTCCACGAACATTTGAACAGCCGCCTGCTCAACGAATGCTTCCCATGTCGCCGGCTCGGCCAGTAGAAGCGAAAACGGCTCATGATCAATGGTGGTCTTTGCCGCCTTCAAATGAAGTGCGTTGATCACGAGTCCGAAAGGCGTTTGAATCAAAAAAAACGAGGCGTTCCACTCGTTTACGACTACGTGGTTCGAATCTGGCATTACAGTGAAGGCTACCTTCAATAAGGAAAACCTGTTGCTGGTTCAAATATGATTCTTGTTCTCAAGTTTTTGGCATCAAAACTTCACAAAGAACTTGAGATTTCCGAAATTCAACCGATAACAAATTAGATATTGGTGAATTTGAATGCAAGTCAAAGAAAAATCATCGTTCTGGAACACGAATTTGACGGAGGAAACACGCCTTTGGATGCGGTATCTGACGCTTCGACCCTGGTTTCAAGATCATTCAGTGATTGATCTTGGGGCGAGCACAATTTTTGGCGTTCGATACGCTTCTTACATCGCTGAAACCGTTACCTTGATTTCTAATTCAGACAAGTTAGGCGAGCTTGATTCGACGGACCGAATTGATTACGTGCCAGCTTCGGTAATAACACGCGTTCCGCAGGCTCAAGTTTTGATTTGCTTCGAATCGTTGAATGATGCTGCAGATTCTGACCTGTTACTCGCCAATCTGGCCGAATCAGAAGGCTTGATCGCGATTGGCTGCCAAGCTGACAATAATTGGACCTTCCAGTCATTCCAAGTTGCAATTGAATCGAAGTTTGCTGGAAAATCAGTTCGTTATCTTGCCCAGGAAGAGAATTTTCCTCACAGGCTAACTCCATCCGGATTTGAAGAATCCAATTGGTGGGTCGCGCTGATCAACGAAAAAACTCCGATCGAGTGGCCAAAGATCGGGTTTGCAATGCCAACGGTTGACTCGCCAAACGAAGTTCGTGAAGCGATCTTCAGCTTAGTTCGCACTTATCCTGGGGAAATTGAGTTTGCAGTAGTCGCGAACGGAAGCACAGCGGAAACGATTTCTCACATTAAGGAAACGGCTCAGGAACTGCCACTTGCGACAGTCACCATTCTTGAAAATGAAATCAATCTAGGATTCGGACAAGGTTGCAATCGCGGATTGGAATTCCTGTTCGAACGAGGAGATTTCGACTATTACGGAGTCATCAATGATGATGTTCTGCCCGATATTGATTGTCTTGGCGAACTTGTTTGGAGCATGAAGGGTTTGGAAAGTCTAGGGCTGAAGCCGGGGCTCATAGGTCCCGTCAGCAACTATATCAACGGACCGCAATTCATCGAATTTGGCACGCCAGATTCGTATACAGATATTTTGGCGATGGCCGGAGAGTACCGAGTTGCCACCGCATGTTCCGTCAATCAAGTACGGCAGCTACGTGGTTTATTTCTACTGATTCATCCGGACCTACTAAGCAATATTGGAGGATTTGATCCAGTATTCGGGCTAGGGAACTTTGAAGATGATGATTACAATTTAAGGACTCATTTATCTGGCTACACGATTTGGATATCAGAAGGCTCTTTTCTTTATCATATAGGTTCAACAACTTTTCGAAAGCTAAACCTAGACTATTCTGCAAATATTGCAAGAAATTCGGAAGCATTAGTCGCAAAATGGTCTTTGAAGTCTCCTGAGCTTTGGCCATCGGTTACTGTTGCGCCAAACGATGTATCTTTGCATGTGCCCTTGTCGAGTTGGAAGAATAATGAGCTTTCCGTCCCGATCACAATTAACGGTGAGACCGTTGACTTGATTCATCAGGCAAGCGACGTAGAGTTTGCCGCATGGGTCATGGGAGCAATGCAAAATCGCCCTAGAAAAGACAGGCTCTCAGTCGTACAACTGCTCGAATCAGCTGCCTAGCTATTTTGTAGAAATTCGAC
>JANNJE010000325.1:0-2822 GCA_031405735.1 Armatimonadota bacterium
CGACAAGAGAGATTGCGGATTTTGGAAATGGGATCAAGGCAAGTGCGACATTAGCCAACGCCAGAACAGATAGCACAACGAAGAACGCTCTCAACCCCTGTCCTGAACGCACTTCGGTTTCCATCTGCAGAATTCTATCCCCTATCGGGTTGCAGACGAGACCAGGCACGTGTTTGAACCTGAACATGTTCCGTGAAGTAACTTTTCCAGTGTTTGGGAGAAATGCACTGCCATCAGAATGCAAAAGTTGGTGGTACGCTCAATGAATTCTTTTTCGTAGAGATTGAAACATGAGCAAAGTTAGAGTCCTCGTAGGCACCAAAAAAGGTGCATTTATTTGCACTTCTAGTGATCGAAAAAACTGGGAAATTGACGGCCCGCACTTTATGGGGTGGGAGATATACCATTTGAAGGCTTCACCCGTGAATCCGGATCGCATTTATGCTTCCCAAACGAGCGGATGGTTCGGGCAAGTCATTCAGCGTTCGGACGATGGCGGAAAGACTTGGAATACGCCTGGGAGCACAGAAGAAGAGCGCATGACCGACTTCGGATTTCCAGGCGGAGAGAGCAACCGATTTGTTTACGATGGCGTCCCTGGAACCCACAAGACGTTCGATGGCACATCAGTTCCATGGGTTTTCAAGCGGGTTTGGCACCTAGAGCCATCGCTGGATAACCCTGATGTTTGCTATGCCGGAGTGGAAGATGCTGCGATCTTCGTTACTCGCGATGCCGGAAAATCGTGGAGTGAGCTCAGCGGTTTGCGCGAGCATACAACTGGTAAGGACTGGCAGCCCGGAGCTGGCGGCATGTGCCTTCATACGATTCTGATTGATCCAAAGAATCCTAAAAGAATGTGGGTTGCGATATCAGCCGCAGGCGTCTTTCGAACTGAAGACGGCGGGACGACATGGAAACCGATCAACAAGGGTTTGAAATCGAATTATATGCCAGAGGAAGAAGCAGAAGTCGGCCATTGCGTCCACAGAATCGCGATGCATCCTTCCAACCCAGATACGCTCTATATGCAGAAGCATTGGGACATAATGCGAAGCGACAATGCCGGCGACATGTGGACAGAAGTCAGCGACAATCTTCCAAGCGATTTTGGTTTTCCAATTGACGTTCATGCGCACGAGCCAGAAACAATCTACGTCGTGCCGATCAAGAGCGACAGTGAGCACGTTCCGCCTGATGGCAAATTGCGAGTTTATCGAAGCCGAACTGGCGGCAACAATTGGGAAGCGCTCACGAACGGCTTGCCGCAATCGCACTGTTATGTGAATGTTCTGAGAGAGGCGATGGCGGTTGACCAGATGCCGGAATGCGGTATCTACTTTGGAACAAGCGGCGGTGCAGTATATTGCTCTCCAGATGGCGGCGATAATTGGACAGCAATTGCTGAGCACTTGCCAGGCGTATTAAGTGTAGAGGTCCAAACTCTGCCATAGTGGCATTCATGGTACAGGTCATCCTTCCGCATCACCTTCGAAATCTCGCCCGAGTTGGAGCAGAGATTTCGGTGGAGCCCAAATTGCCTTTGACCATTGGGACTGTTCTGGATTCGATCGAAGCTGCCTATCCTAATTTACGGGGCACGATTCGAGATCATGGCACGCTCAAGCGCAGGCCGTTTTTGCGGTTCTTTGTGTGCGGTGAGGACATCTCGTTAGAGCCGTACGAGACTCAGTTGCCGGAAGCCATTGCAAACGGGAGCCAGCCGTTCATGGTCATTGGTGCCATTGCTGGAGGTTAGAAATGGCTCAATAGTAGGGAAGCTCGGGCTGAACTTGCTCGATCCACGCACGAATGCCTCCGGTCAGATTGCGTACCTTTTTGAAGCCAGCCGAACGCAAAAACTCGCATGCATCGGCGCTTCGCGCGCCGACCAAGCAAAGGACAACGATATCGTCTGAAGAATTCAATTCATGAATTCTCGCCGGCAAGTCTCGCAAAGGAATTAGCTTTGACCCTTCGATTCGGTTGATCTCGAACTCGTGAGGCTCTCGAACATCAACCAGAACAAATCTGCGCCCAGAATCGAAAAGCGACTTCAGTTCCTTCGGCATTATAGTCGAATCAAAAAACACTTGACTCGAACCATGGCCGGGAACACCGCAAAACGAGTAGTAGTCCACGAGCTCAGTTATCGTCGGTTTGTCTCCGCAAACTGGACAGGATGGATCACGTTTGATTGTCAGTTCTCGAAACTCCATATTAAGAGCATCGTACAAAAGCAGTCTGCCAACAAGCGATTTGCCGATCCCAAGAATCATCTTCACCGCTTCTGTAGCCTGGATCAGCCCAATCACTCCAGGCAGAATGCCTAATACGCCGCCTTCGGCACAACTTGGCACAGTTCCAGGTGGTGGTGGTTCCGGAAACAGGCATCGGTAGCATGGCCCGCCTGGTGCGCCAAAAACTGTGGCCTGTCCATCGAACCGGTAAATGGAGCCGTACATGTTTGGCTTGCCGAGGATTACGCAAGCGTCGTTGACCAAATATCGAGTAGGAAAGTTGTCAGTTCCATCAATAACGACGTCGAAGCCAGCCAAGATTTCGAGGGCATTCTCGCTCGAAAGTAGAGTTTCGTGGCTAACTACAGTCACTAGAGGATTGATTTCTAGACCCCGACCTACGCCGAGCGGATCAATCTCTTTGCGGCGGTCACCAGCGCGGGAGCGGCCGGGTTCTGGTTCCTGGTGTCGGACCGGTGGCTTCGGAACATCGTGCCGCGGAAGCTACCCCGCCTGGTGGCTTCCTTTGCCGGCGTGTTGGTCGGCGCGACGATGTGGACCGTCTGGAACCAATCCACCGTG
>JANNJE010000326.1:0-1545 GCA_031405735.1 Armatimonadota bacterium
AAGCAAAAAAATGAGTGCTGGATGTATACGAATAGATAAAAAAACAAAATGTGCAACTATCAAAGCTCTCTGAACTGAGAGCATCCCAGAATGGGACTAATAAGACCTGTAGGACTTGTTGGACTCAACGAGGGATCCCGATTTCTATTCGGGTGGCCATAGCGAAGAGGAAACACCCGTTCTCATCTCGAACACGGCAGTTAAGCTCTTCAGCGCCGGAAGTACTTGATCCGCAAGGGTCTGGGAGATAAGGACGTTGCCCGGATAGATTACTTTTTCAAACCCCCACTCTCAAGTGGGGGTTTTTGTTGCAATGGCAGTTCTAGGTAGCTTGCTTCTAATCAATACTCTGTATGAGTTCGACGGCTATACAGCATATCTGGCCTATGGATCCAATAATTCCGCAGTTAGCAACCGATTTCCGATAACCAACAACTGACTATCAACGCGAAATCTATTGGCCGCCCTTCTGCAACTTCACCACGGCCTCTTCCAGCCTCTTGATCCGTGTAGCAACCTCTTCTCTTGACATCGGACTTGAACCATATTGAACAACAGTCGCTCCCACCCCCGGTTCCATCGCAAACATAGTGTTCAACGATTCGCCCTTAATCACCTGATACGGCCCCTTTGTCAGAGTCTGCATTCCTCGCCCTTCCAGTTTGATAAAGTATTCGCATGGAACTTTGGAGAACAGCACACTTGCAAATGGCAAATTCGTTTCCTTCTGAGCAACTATCTTTCCGTCAGAAATTATGGAAATCAGCACTTGTTTGCCGTCCAGGGTTTCGTCGCAGCTTGCATTCACCCAAATGTTTTCTGGTTCCGGCTTCTGGGTCTGTCCTAATGGAAATGTCCAAGCTCCCAAAAGCGCGCTTCCTACTGCTAGTTTCATGAAAACTGTCATGGTAACTCACCTCGAAATTTATACAGGGTTTCAAATCCCCGAATTCAAGTATAAGTGTTTCGAGACACAATTGCAAGAAAAAATCATGCTCGAAAATTCACTAGATCACGCCTAACAATTCAGCGCGGACTGTATCTGTACTTTCAACCCATGCACTTTTAGGGACGTTGAACCCAAAAAAATCCCTCCTCGCTAGCATTTTTTCTTGCATCTATGCAAGAATTCATTCCGTCACTACTTAGTCGGCAAGTTAGATTGCCGATAATCACCAATGGAGTGGTGAGAGGAAAACTATGACGCGTCTAAAATTATCCGCGTTGGCCATGGTAGGCATACTCGGCACAAGCTTTGCTTCCGCACAATGGTGCGATTGCTGCAGCGAATGTGACGGGGAATGTTCATCGTGTTTCAGCGCTTATCTCGACATCTATTTCCTGAAGAACTGGAATCATCCGTTGTTCGGGGAAAACGGCGAAGGTCGTACGTACGACATATTCAGTCAGAATCCGTCAATTGCGGAAATCTCGGCACGCTGGCATCGAAGTGCTGGCGGCGGAGTTCCCTTCGGAATCAACATCGATTTGTACGGCGGACGAAATTCCGATCTCGACCATTTTTATGATCCAGCAGGTTCGAAA
>JANNJE010000327.1:0-13098 GCA_031405735.1 Armatimonadota bacterium
TGATCTTTTCCATTGCCAATACGTCTGCGACTGTAATGTCGTCGGGGTTAGTCGCAGCCTTTGTTTGGAACTCATTTGCACTTGCCAGTGCAGAGCCGGAAAGCATTGCTGTTCCGGTTGAAGCAAGTGCGAACTTTAGGAAGTCTTTGCGAGTGAGGGAAGTGTCTAGGCCCATTGCAACAGCTTATTCGCCGTTAGGCTTGAAAATCCTTCAATCTTTTAGTTGGGGGTACATTCTGTGCGGGAGCGAATGGGTGCTGGTGTGCCCTCCGGTCTTCAAAACCGCGTATGACGTCGCAAAGGCGTTGGGTGGGTTCGATTCCTACACGCTCCCGCCAGTCTATTGTTTGATTTTTGGGAGTGAGCGAACTTGTTCGCGCCTTTCAAACAGCTATGCGAGGATCTGGGTTTTAGTTCGGTCTTTCAAGCAACGAAAGGGCGCTGTCAAGCCCGCGCACTCCATAAGAGCCCATCGGAAACCATTTTTCTCAAAATTCGTTGAACGATTTACGGGAAATCCGTTACTATAACAATAGGAGGGAAAATTGTGAATGTCCTTCGTAATCTTTTATTAGTTCTTTCGGTGAGCGCAGTGCTAGTTGGCTGTAGCTCTGAGACTTCGACGCAAACGGCTAGCCTGCCACAACCCACTGAACACACGGCTCAGCTTGCAGATCTTGGCTTTTCTGTTGCCAACCCTGTTTCTAGCGGAAACGTGAAACTCATCCCAATTGTTTCGACCAGTTCGAACTCTACTCCAACCAAAGATGTAGTGTTTTTAGCAGAGGCCAAAGAAAAGGGCTATATCGAAATCACGGAAGGGGAGATGTCATTCAATGGCGTTCATGTCAAGAACACGAGCAAACACCACATTCTACTGATGGCAGGCGACCTAGTCACAGGCGGCCACCAAGACCGAGTCATCGCTCACGACATCATGATTCCGCCCGGTGAAGAGCGCGACGTCGAAGTTTTCTGCGTCGAGCAGGAACGTTCTACTGGCCCAACTGATGAATTCACACCCTCGTCGCAGCCGGTTCCTCACAAGGTTCGCCGCGAAGCTATGTTCGCCAAGACTCAAGAAGGAGTTTGGAGTTCAGTTGATTCGTATAATGCATCGGCTGCGGCAGCTCCAGCGACCAGAACCGTACAAGGCGGACTCAATTCCGAGCAAGTTCAAAAGCATGTTTCAGCGAATGAAACAGAGCTTTTGTCCAAATTGATGGCGGTGAAGAACGTTACAGGCTATGTTTTGGTCGTAGATGGAAAAATTGATGTTGCGGAAGTCTTTGGAGACACTACGCTCTTCAAAAGGGCTGCTCCCCAATTGCTGAAGAGCATCCTTGCGCAGCAAGCTACAAAGATTTCTACAAAGCCAGGTTCATTTGCGATGGCAGGAGTCGAGGAATTCTTGATTTCGGCATTGACTGGCAAGCGAGAATCAATTGCAGAGATTGCGCGCCAAGGGTCTGATCTCTCTGGTTTCAGGTTTAGTAGTGACAATCCCCGAGGGGCCGGTGCATGGATACAACGTCAAGGAGAAGATCCAACTCTTGCCTCTCCTAGAAGTACAGGAACAATAGCTCCAAGTGGCGACTTTCAGGTCAAGGCAAACAAAGAAATTCGTGGATACGAGCTTTACGACTCTGCTCCGAAAACCAATGGCGCCAAAGGCAAACTTCTTCATGGAACGTACGCAAAACCATGAAATCTCATTAACGGGGAACTACTCTTACTGAAGAGTTGTTGAAGAGAGCAGATACTTCTCCTCCCTCCCTTAACCCGATTCCGCAAGCAAGACGGAGTCGGGTTCCTTTTTGCATCCGCAAATTACTTACTGAGTGTCTTAGCGAATTTCGCCACCTGGGACTTTCCGTAAATCGGAATAATGATCTGCCGAGCCTTTGCGTAGGGCCGTCCAGGACGAAACCCAAGTTTGATTAACGCATCAATAATTAATTTCGAGCCTTCTTGGGATGAGGCTGGCAAGCGGATTTCATATCCCTTCTTGTAGGTCTAGGAGCAAACTTCCTGTTGTTTTTGGAGATCGCGAATTCGCGCGCACCCTCCTTTATGAAAAGTTGCACTTATCAATTCCAGTGCTTTTGACTTTGTCATGCCACTCCACTTCCACCTATGCTCGTTGCCAAAACTGCGAACAGATCGCTTGGACCGTATTCGCAGTTTAGTTTATCTTTTCTGGGTGCTCATCGCTGAGGTGGTTTTGGAGCAGTTGGAGTCTGAGCCGCCACAAACGGCTTGATGAATGCTTGAGCCTTTTCTTTGGACGTGATGTCCGGCCAAACAAATGGGCGATTTGCACCTTTGGATGATCGAATTGAAGCCACTTCGATTCGACATTCTTGAGCGATATCAATGGCCTTGCCCAAAACTCGCGCCGATTCTTGGGGAGCATGGAATCCCATGCCGTTTGCCGCAGAAACGTAGTCCCAGTTCATTTGAGCCAGACGAACGAGTCTGCGAACATTGTCAAGTTCAGCATCTGTTGCTCCGAGCTTCATTGCATCCCCAATTTCAAAATGGGCTGAAGTGATGATTCGAGCCGCCCTATCAAGCATCTCCTTGTTTCGATCCTGAATCTCTGTTACTCTAGATTTGGCTTGATCAGATGTCCAATCATGACACTTTCCGCATGTCTTGTCAACGTTGTAGAGTGGACTTCGAATCTGGTGATCTGTAAAGGTTTTTCCAGCAAAATCTTCCGTTTCAGGCATATGGCAGTCCGCACAACTCACGCCGCGTTTTCCATGAAGGCTTTGCTGGAACATTTCATAATCCGGGTGCTGCATTTTGATCATTTTTGCACCACTGATTGCGTGAGTCCAATCCACATGACCTGACTTTTCGTAGTACTTTTCCATTCCTTCGATGGTGATTCCGTCATCCCATGGGAAAGTAAGGTATTTCTCTTTTGAACCCTTAAAATAGTATTCGACATGGCATTGAGCACACACTAGAGTTCGCATTTCGTCAACAGTTGCCTTTGTAATATCTATGCCTTGACGCTTTTTGGCTTCGATCAATGCAGGCCGCGAAATCTGCAATTTCATGTTGCTTGGGTTGTGACAGTCGGCGCAACCGATCGGATTCTTAACGTCTGGAGTGTAGTTGTCAAATTTGTCGGCATAAAACTTATCTGCGCCATCACGAAGCATAACACGGGGCACATCTGGACTCTTGCATGAGTAGCAAGTCGCAGGAGTCTTGTCGTTTCTGCGGTCGGTTTCAATCAAATCGGTAATCGCATAGTAGTGTCCTCGCGGCGCTTTGTAGTCCTTAGCAAAGGCATATCCAGCCCACATGACTACCATTCGAGGGTCTTCAGCCAAATAGTCGCGAACACTTGAACCAGCGTATGCCGTGCTAGGGTCCATTGTTTCAGTTGCGCGCCAAGATTTGAATTGCCTTGCATATTTTGCGGCCCAATTCTCGTTCTTAGAATCGCCGATTCGCACCCGCGTTTCCGCTAGATTTCCGAGAGTTCCCTGAATCTCTGTTCGGACAGGACTTGCAATCAAAGATATGCTAAGAATTCCAAAGATCAAAAGGGTTAGAGGAAGGAACTTCGCGGCTCCACGCCGCGTTGGTCGTGTTGGCTCTGTGCTATTTGTTTGCATTTGTTTTCTCGTAAATCAATCTTGAAGCGAACGGCTTCTGCTGTCAATTTTGGGCTACATTGAGTTCATTGAGTATGACATGCATCATGTACCCTCACATTTACAATGGAAATTTTTCCCGTTTCAAAAAGAGAAGCACTTCCTTCCAAATCTCATTTTGTTTCACTTGTCCAATAAGATATACTCTTGTCCACATGTCTGATTCGTGGATTGATGTGGCTTGGGCGTCTCGCCCAAGTTTAATGGGAGCTTTTGATCGGTGAGTAATGCCTGGATCGTGCTTCGGAATGCTCGTGGAAACAATCTCAAAGGGATTGATGTTGCCATTCCGCGAGGCCTTTTCACTTGTGTGACAGGGGTAAGCGGAAGCGGAAAATCCACGCTGATTCAGGACACTTTATTTCCGCGACTCATGTATGAAGTTTATGGGACGCGCGGAGTGTGGGAGCCTCACGATACCATCGAAGGAGTCGAGGAGATTGACAAAGTGATTGACATTGATCAATCTCCGATTGGGCGAACTCCAAGAAGCAACGCGGCAACGTATATCGGTGTTTTCGACATGATTCGCGACCTCTTTTCACTGACTCCAGACGCCAAAATGCGCGGATACAAAACCGGACGGTTTAGTTTCAATGTGAAGGGTGGAAGATGCGAGCATTGCAAGGGAGACGGAATTATTAAGATCGAGATGGTTTTCCTGCCAGATGTATACGTGCCGTGTGAAATCTGCAAGGGCAAACGATATAACCGCGAAACGCTAGAAGTTCGATACAAAGGCAAAAACATTTCGGAGATTCTTGGAATGACCGTAGAAGAAGCAGAGGAGTTCTTCCGGCCAATTCCCAAAATTCACCGTAAGATCTCAACTCTGCAGGAAGTTGGCCTAGGCTACATCAAGCTTGGCCAACCTGCTACAACCCTTTCTGGCGGCGAGGCTCAAAGAGTGAAACTTTCTGAGGAGCTTTCGAAGCGGTCAACAGGCAGGACGATTTACATTCTCGATGAGCCTACAACCGGTCTTCACTTTGAAGATGTTGACAAACTATTACAAGTGCTTCACCGCTTGGTTAACCAAGGCAACACAGTCATTATCATTGAGCACAACTTGGATGTGATAAAGACGGCGGACTGGATTATTGACATGGGGCCGGAAGGTGGAAACGCAGGAGGACAAGTCGTTGCGATGGGCACGCCTGAGGACGTTTCAAAGGTCAAAGGGAGTTGGACCGGGATGTATTTGAAGGATTGCTTGACTTCTAACGTGAATTAGGCTTGACAATTTAAGAATCAATTAGTTATACTTAACCAAATGGTTAATGAACAAATGATGGACAGGGTGTTTCAAGCCCTTAGCGATACAACAAGGAGGCAGATGGTTGCGCGAATGGCAGTTGCGGGATTGACCATTGCCCAGTTGGCCTCCGCGTTTCCAATGTCGATGCCGGCAGTTCTCAAACATGTAACCGTTCTTGAGCAAGCCGGGCTCGTGACAACAATGAAGGTTGGAAGAACTAGAATTTGCCATCTGAGGAAGGAAGGTTTAGAAGAGGCAGCTGTGTGGATGGAGCGATATACGAAGCATTGGGAATCGGCCCTGGATCGGCTTCAGGCATTGCTCGAATCAGAAGGAGAGAAATCATAAGCGAACACACATTTGAAACAACCCGCTTGATCCGAGCACCGATTGAAGAAGTTTTTCGAGCCTGGACAGATGAGTCAATGCTTGCAAAGTGGTTTGGGCCGCAAGATTCAGATTGGAGTTGCAGAATTGAAGCGGACGCGTCAGTTGGCGGCAAATACAGGTTCGAATTGATTGGCCCAGAGGATAGATTTGTCGTTGTCGGGGAATACACAGAAATCGTGCAGAACGAGAGGCTCGTTTTTTCCTGGAAGTGGGAGACGGCTCAAGAAGGAGAAAAGCCAACCAATGTTGAAGTTGCTTTTGCAAGTCATCAAAACGGAACTGAGGTTAAGTTGACGCATTCAGGCTTTACCCTCACGGAAGCAGCGGCGCAGCACGAAGACGGATGGGGCAAAGTATTCAACCGTTTGGAGACATTTTTTGAAAACAATTAGCAGAGGACAAACATGGAAACAACTATAGACAAAACGTACGCCGCGAATCTGGTCACGATCAGCAATTCGCTCTTCAACAATTCAATGGACTACTTTTTTGGTAGGTGGGCACACATTCCTGAGGACAAGTTCACCTGGTCGCCGGGTGGTATTGCAAAGACTCCAATCCAAATCGGGGCTCATATTGCGGTAACGAACGAGTTTTTCGCCCGTTCGCTATGCGGCAATCCGCCAGTCCAAGGCGACCTTTCAGAAATCTTCGCGTGGATGGGGCAAGAAGAGGCAAAAATTACGACCTCGGAGCAAGCAACGGCTCGGCTGAAATCATCTCGAGACGAGTTTAACGCCGCCACAGCGAATATGCCTGCAGAAGCGGTCGCTGCCAGCCCAGAAGTGCAATTCTATCTTGGCCTAGCCGCACGCCATCCAATGGCTCATGGAAGCCAGATTGACGCATATCAGCTCATTTGGGGCGATGCGGACTATCACATACAGATGTAGCGCCCCCAAAAAGGGACACGGCGGGATTCAAGGTCAACCTGAATCCCGCCCTTTGTTATTGAATTTCGACTAGCCGCCTTTCTTCAGCTTATCTAAGTATTGCTTCCGAAACTTTTGCACTTTTGGCTCAATGATCGCGGCACAATAACCCGCATTCATTCCCATTCGTTCCTGTGGAGTCGCCTTTTCATATCGCACGAAATAGTCTTGATGATATTGCTCCGCAACTGTGTAATTGACTAGCGGCTCGATGCTAGTCACTATAGGTTTTTGCCAGATCTTCTTCTCATTCGATTCCTTGAGAATCTTTCCCGCTAACTCTCTTTCATCTGAATTCGAATAGAAGATGGCACTTCGATACTGAGTTCCATGGTCAGGCCCCTGACTGTTCAAAGTAGTCGGATCGTGGATCACAAAAAACAGCCTCAATAGCTCTTGCGCACCGATTAGCTTTGAATCATAGGAAATCTTCACAACTTCTGCATGGCCGCTGTTTCCATTACTAACTTCTTGATAGGTTATGCCTGCCTTTGGTCCGCCAGCATAGCCGCTTTCGACATCATAAACACCCTTCAAGTCTTCAAAAATGGCTTCTAAGCACCAGAAACAGCCACCAGCCACAACAAGAGTTTTTGCATCCTTCGGAATCATTTTCACCTTCAAATTCTTCACATTTTGATTGCTATTCGGCGTTGGCACTTTAGTCGGGCCGGTCACCAAAAATGCTGCTGCTCCAACAGCCCCAGCAACCAACAGTAATAGTATTGAACTCGTTCGCATGTTCACCTCACACAGAAAAGAAAAGGCCACATTTCAAAATTCAGTTCCACACTCATTGTAACATGAGGACTCTTGGCCCATCTCGCCCAAGTACAAGCACTTCTGTCTCGCTGACAAATTCAAAGGCTCGTTCCTAGGTACCCTCTTTGAACCCATGCGAATCCTGGTCACCGGCGGAGCCGGATATATCGGCAGCGTTGTGACAGAGCAACTTCTCGCATCTGGTCATCAAGTGACCGTTTTTGATAATCTCAAATCTGGTCACAGAGCCTCAATCCACCCGAATGCGACTATCATTGAAGGCGATCTCTTGAATTCGGCTGACCTCGACGCAGCTTTCAAAACAGCCCAACCCGAAGGTATTTGCCATCTTGCAGGCGAAATAGCCGTTGGAGAGTCCATGACTGATCCCGGGCTCCATTTTCAAAACAACCTCGTCGGGAGCTTAAACCTGGCTGATGCCATGGTTCGGCATGGAACAAAAAAGATCGTTTTCTCATCAACGGCAGCCGTGTATGGATATCCGGACGAGATCCCGATTTCGGAAAATGCACCCAAGCAGCCAGTCAATGTTTATGGGGAAACAAAACTTGCCTTCGAACGTGCCCTGCGATGGTATGGCGAGATTCATGGAATCCGGCACATTTCGTTGCGGTATTTCAACGCATGTGGAGCTTCTGAACGGTGCGGAGAGTACCGTGACAAGGAGTCGCACATCATCCCACTTTTACTTGAAGTCGCTCTCGGAAAACGCGGCCATTTTTCGATTTTTGGGAGTGATTACCCAACGCCAGATGGAACATGCGTGAGAGATTACATCCATGTCGAAGACATTGCGCAGGCTCACATTCTGGCTCTAGAAGCTTTGGATGAAATTCGGTCAGATGCATTTAACATCGGAATCGGGGCGGGATCGTCAAACCGCCAAGTTGTTGAAGCAGTTCGCCATTCAACGGGGCATCCGATTCCTACAAACGAGGCACATCGGCGACCAGGAGATCCGCCAACTCTGATTGCAACTGCGGACCGAATTCGAGCAACCCTGGGCTGGGAGCCGAAATACTCCGAATTGCAATCAATGGTGGACTCGGCTTGGGCTTGGCGCAAAAAACATCCGGAGGGCTATTCGAATTGAGCCGCCTTGCTTTTATCATGGCTGGCGGAAGTGGCGAAAGGTTTTGGCCGCTTTCCCGTGCAAGTCGTCCAAAGCAGCTATTGAAGCTGACGGATCCAAACCAAACCCTCTTGGAAGAGTCGGTTCGAAGAATCGAACCGCTTGTTGGAAAAGAAGGCGTATATGTCATCACCGGAAAGTCACTCCGGAAACCTATTGAAGATTCTGCGATTCTAACTCCGCCTCATGTTTGGGTCGAACCGCAAAAGAAGAACACATTGGGTGCACTGGTTTGGGTGACGGCGAACCTAATCGCTCAGGAACGAGTAGATTCGACTCTTGCTATTCTTACGGCAGATCACAAGATTTCAGACCCTGAAGCATTTCGAAAGACGGTGGAGTTAGCCATGTCGACCGCTGAAGACACACAAGGACTTGTAACCTGCGGAATTGTTCCTACTCGTCCCGAAACTGGGTATGGATACATCGAACTCGACCGAAGTTCCACAACCGATTTAGGTTCAATTCGATCCAAAGGATTTCGCGAGAAGCCTGATTTGGAGTCCGCCATCCAGTTTGTAAACACGGGAGATTTTCTTTGGAATTCAGGAATGTTCTTCTGGACCATAAAGGCATTTCTTCGCGAATTGGAATCCGCCCAACCTGAAGTTCTTCAAATTTGCCACCAAATTGCAAATGCCTTGAAATCGGATGAATTCGATGCTGCCGCGGCTGCATTTGATTCACTTCCAAGTCTCTCTGTGGATTATGCCGTGATGGAAAAAGCGTCTGAAGTCTGGGTTGTGGAAGCCAAGTTTGGTTGGGACGATGTTGGCGCTTGGGATGCTTTATCGCGCTCAATTGAGGCTAAAACTGAATCGGGTGTAGAGATTGGCGATGTGCTTGCCATTGATTGCAAAAATGTCGTTTTCTATAATGATTCTGGAAAAAAACTAACTGCCGTTGGGATTGAGAACATCGTGGCAGTTGTGACTGACGATGCGATCCTGCTATGCCCCATTGATCAAGCGCAAAGAGTCAAAGAAGTTGTTGAAAGGTTGAAGAAGTCTGATCCGAATCTTCTGGACTAAACACCGTAATAGCCTCGATACCATTCGACAAATCTTGGAATCCCGATTTCAATCGTCGTAGACGGCTTGTAACCCACGGCTTCGGTCAGAGAAACAATATCAGCCCAAGTAGCCAAAACATCTCCAGGCTGCATTGGCAAGAAATTCTTTTTAGCAGGTTTCCCCAATGCATCTTCTAACACTTCAATCATTCTCAATAGCTCGACTGGCTGATCGTTGCCGATATTGTAGAGTCGGTACGGGGCTTTGCTCGAACTCGGGTCTGGTGCTTCGCTGTTCCAATTCAAATTTGGAGTGGCAACATGGTCTATGGTCGCTATGACCCCATCTACGATGTCGTCAATATAAGTGAAATCTCGCTTCATTTGGCCGTTGTTGAACACGTCAATCGGCTTTCCTTCCAATATCGCTTTGGTAAACAAAAACAGTGCCATATCCGGTCTGCCCCATGGCCCGTAGACGGTAAAAAATCGCAGTCCTGTAGTTGGAATTCCGAAAAGGTGGCTGTAAGAATGCGCCATCAATTCATTCGACTTTTTCGTGGCTGCGTAAAAACTGATCGGATGATCCACATTGTCATGTACCGAAAACGGCATCTTTGTATTGCATCCATAGACTGAACTGGAAGAAGCATAAACCAGATGTTGAATATTGGAATTTCGGCAAGCTTCAAGCACATTGAGGAACCCAAGTAGGTTCGACTGCGCATAGGCATGGGGGTTCTCCAATGAGTACCGGACACCAGCTTGGGCCGCTAAATTCACATAGGCATCAGGTTGAAAAGCACGAACGACAGATTCATGAGCTTCCCGATCTTCGAGTCCAATTCGGTGAAATTGGAAACGGTTCTGCAACTGCAACAGGGCCAGCCGCGCTTCCTTGAGCAAAGGGTCGTAATAGTCGTTGACATTGTCAATCCCAACAACTTGTCGGCCTTCCGCAAGCAAGCGCTGGCAAACATGAAAGCCGATGAATCCAGCCGCGCCTGTAACCAGAACCTTCTCAAATTTCAATATTCACGTTCCATTTCAGCTTGGCTTGCGGCACAAAAATATGATCTCATCTCTGCTCACCCTATATTTCTCGATTTCAGCTTCGCTCAATTCCCGAACGAAGTCTACTTCTTCGACCAACCAGCCAACTGACTGCAAACGAGACACATAGTCTGCCCGCGCATAGACCCGAAAATGGTCAATCTGGCCAAATCTTCTTAGGCGCTCTTCTTCATCGTCGCATGAAGGGTCTTCAATCGTTGTTTTGAGGTTCAAAGCGATTGGTACCTGCAAAACCGCCCGGCCCCCAGGCTTTAGCACTCGTAGAAGCTCTGACATAGCCAATCGGTCGTCTGGTATGTGCTCTAAAACGTGGTTGCATAGGATTGCGTCAAAAGACTCATCTGGGAGATTAATAGCGGTCACATCTAACTTAACCATTGCCAAATCAGGGTCTAGGTCTCCACTAAGGTATTCGATGTTTGGCATTGCTTGGAGTTTGCTGCCAACCGTTGCTTCCGGCGCAATGTGAAGGAGCTTAATCGGCGTTTGCCCAATTCCCAACTTTCGAATGAGGAAAAGCCAAAGGAGCCTGTCTCTGTCGTAAGATTGGCAAAAAGGGCAAGTGACTCGGCGACGGCCGCTTGGCACAATCTGAAGCTCCTCAATCACCTCGGATGCCATGCCGCGCCAGTCCCATTCCTTTAGATTGGCTCCGCAGAAGACGCATTCATGTTTCGTGCCTTGCCAGCGTTGTTTGAACTGCGCATTGCGAATCGATTGCCTCAGTTTCGTTGGAATCAGTACTTTGATGAGTTTCTTCATGGCACTCCTTAAATTTTGGCAACATCTTGTGAATCTTTCTAAGAAAGGACGAAAGAAACTGCAAGGGTACAATCACCAAACCGCCCAATGCGCATTCTTGTGCTCAACAAATACTATCCACTCGACTTTCACGGTCGTTTCCAGGTTAGTGGGGTTTTCGAAAGGTAGGCTTCAACTTAGATGCTTCGAACTGCGCTTATTGGGTTGGGCTATTGGGGACAAAGACTTCTTCCCAAGTTGCAAGAACTCACACACTTACAAACCCTCATTACATCAAGAACGTCGCTGGCAAAGGACGTTGCAGGACCACAAGTCCAAATTTTCGATACTCTAGAATCCGGGCTCAACGGCTCAAGTTTTGATGCTATTTTTATTGCAACTCCGATAGGTAGTCACTATGTGCTTGCTCGCAATGCACTCGAAGCTGGGCGGCACGTCTTTGTGGAAAAGCCAGCAAGTGGATCGAGCACAAGAATTGAGGAGCTTTCAAACCTGGCTGCTTCGAAACAACTGCAGTTTGCAGTGGGTTACCAATTTGTTTACTCACCGTGTTTACAAATACTGTACGAAGCGATTGATTCTCCTGTAACTCTCATGACCTCATGGCTCAAAACAGGAAGTTTCGACGAAAAGATATCAGATAACTTAGCCTCCCACGAATTTGCAGTGTTACAGTATCTGCTTGGGGAACCTGACTCTGCTATTGCAAGTCCAATTGAGCCGAATTGCTCTGAAGACTTGTTTGCTGCGGTACTCACATGGCAAATGGCAATTGCGCACGTATACGTCAATCGTGTTGCAAGTCTCAACCGGAGAGCCTTGACGCTCATTACGGAGAGTCAAACTCTGGAATGGTGTGGGCGAGAAATCCGGAGGCTCGATCGAGACAACAAATCATGGAATAGTATCTTTGAAAGCAACGAGGACCTGATTGATTTAGAAATTAGGGCCTTTGCCAATTCCTGTGCAAGCGGGCTACCAAGTTTGACAGATGGTGTCTTTGCCACGTCTGTAGCTCGAACGTTGGAGCGATTGAGGGAGCAATAGTGAAGAAGATTGCAGTGGTAGGCGGAGGCGCCTTTGGTTGCTCGGCAGCATGGATGCTTGCGCGTGATGGTCACGAGGTAACACTTTTTGAGCGTCGATTGGACATTCTTCAGGCAGCTTCAGGCATCAATCAGTATAGGTTGCATCGCGGCTATCATTACCCACGTTCCGCGGACACCGCTACATCGAGTCTCAGTGGCCTCGCTTCATTTGCCAGAGAGTACGGTGATTGCATCGTTGGGGGTACTCAGCACTTCTATGCTGTTGCAAAAGAAGATTCTCTTGTAAACGCAGAGGAATACATTTCATTCTGCGAAAAAGTGAACTTGCAGTATTCGATTGCAAACTGTCCAGTGTTGCGTCCGGAAAAACTCCAATTGTGTATCCAAGCAGAAGAAGCTCTCTTTGACCACTTAGCGCTAAGGGAGAAGCTTAGGCACCGTCTAAATGAGTTTTCCGTTCAAATCGTTCATCAGGAATTTGCTTCAATCCAACGGGATAGTTATGACTTTCTGGTTTATGCCCTGTACGCGAACACAAACCTGCCGTTTTTGGATCGAAGTGAACTTCAGAGGCCACTTCAGTTTGAGTTGTGTGAGAAACCCGTCGTTCAACTATCTAGTGAATACGATGGCGTCAGTGTGGTCATCATGGACGGACCCTTTATGTGCATTGACCCTCTTGGCAACACGAGTCTCAGTGTTATGGGAAATGTCGAACATGCGATTCACCGAAGAGACATTGGCCTGTTTCCTGATGTTCCGGCTGAGTATAAGGAGATCATTGACGCAGGTGTTGTCAATGCTGGCCTACTTTCACGATTTCCGGCGTTCATTGAACATGCAAAGCAGTTTTTCCATCATTTGAATACTGCACAGCACAAGGGATCAATGTTTACAATTCGAACTGTATTGCCTCATTGTGAGGGCGATGACCGAAGACCAACGATGGTGGATTTGATCTCGGCGCGCGGGACCAGCGACGATTCCGACGCCGGACGTGCTCGCGCCGCTGGCGCCGGTGCTCCTGAT
>JANNJE010000328.1:0-4576 GCA_031405735.1 Armatimonadota bacterium
TCGATGTCGAAGGTGTTGCGCGCCAGTTGCAGCGCACGGGCGGCATCGAAGGCGCGCTCTGCCCAGTGCCGATTGTTCCAAAGAACACCGTTGCTCTTCCAAGAACTTGCAACACCGCAGGCTTGGTTTTTTGGACGCTCAACAAGCTGTCAACAATCCAAGGCCCGCCATTATCGGTGACGGTCCCAACATTGTCAATCGCCAATCGGCTCATCATGATCTGAGACACGGATTCCCTTCCCGCAGGTTGTTGAATCTGCGCTTCGCCAACGTAGGCCAAGAACGGATTCGCGTTTTGCGAAGTGTTGAATGGATTGAGTCCGCCTAATCCGGCGAATGCAGGCGATCCGAACTTCGCTGTTTCTGCAATTACGTTTGCACCAAACAAGGTTGTGAGTGGCTGAGTTGGAAATGGACCTGGGACAAATGATTGTCGGAACCATCGTCCTGCCTGAGGAGCCCAAGAGTTCAAATCTCGAAGCGGGTTGCTTCCAATAACCCCGCCCGCAGTCTGGCTCATGCCATCCAGCGTTGCAATATAGATTCGCCACGGATTGTTTGTGCCTGCTGCTGCTGGTTGAGGCTGGCCCCAAGCAAGATCGTTTGACGAGCAATAGGCAATCACCATTTGGCCATTTAGATCGCGCATACCTGTCGGTTGCACATTCTGATGGAGGAATGGCTCGTTGCCCGTAACCTGACCGTGAACCATCGGCGCAGCAAGCTGCGTATGCCCGTTGGTAAGCCGTGTTTCTCGTACGTTGAATTTCAATCGCAAGAACGGATCTGTGCGGATTTCGCGAGGAAGCCGTTGCGTTGCATTGTCGTATTCTAACGATTCGTTGATATCTCCGTCTTCTATCACGAAGATGTCTGTCAGATAGCTACCAACTGGTGTTCCAAGAGGCACTGTTACGGCCATCCTTGGTTGTGCCGGTGCAGGAGTCGGCAGCAACCAGCTTGAAGTAACGCCTAAATTGAAGTTGTCTCGCCGAATCGGATTCGTGAGCAAATCAATCGGGCTTCGGTCTCCGACTCTAGATTTTTGAAGCAATACGTTGTTGTTGCCGCCCAAATTGTTCAAAGCGTGCTTGGAATCAATATCGCTCCACAAATTGTATTGCGTGTCAATCCAGGAACGATCATTGTTCGCAGGTGCGTACAATCCCCAAGGAAGCAATGCTCCACCATAGTCGTAGCTCTTCGCAACACGTAGGTTCAGCAAATTTGTGTTCCCTTGATTCAAGACTTGGAACGTTTGGAACATAGAATTGTACGTTGGGTTAATAAACTGCCAAGGGCTAAACGTTGAAGCGCCAAGCCACGGAGCAACGGGGTCAAATCCAGCACCCTGAGGCAACGAGCCCAAATCTAGCTCAGTTCGATTGACCGACATCTTTTCGTCAACGTCAACCGAACCGCCCAGCCACATTTGCCGGAACGCTTCGCGGCGACCACGCCTGTCAAATTGGCCATTTCCTGTTCCGTCCACGAATATCGTGAGTCCGCCATAATAGCCAGCATCAACGGAAGCCGCTGACGAGTCAACGACGTTCGTCGCATTTGGCGGCTGGAATCTTGGAACATTGATCTCAAAATCCATTGGCGTCGGATTCAGTGTTCGAATGGTTGGAACATTTCTATCCGGGATCGTAGGAGCGATCAACTGAATGGATTGAAGAACGGGATTCTCCGTAGCACCAAACTTATCTTTGATAATCGTATAGGATTCTCTTCGAATATTCGGGTAGTCCAGGCTGATATTCGGGAACAGGGATGGTAAATCCTCGAAATTAGGATAAGCGAGTTGATTGATCGGCTTATAGACCGCCCCTGCAGCACCCTGCCAAGCGAGGTCATTCCGATCCACTCGGATCAAATCAAGTCCTCGATCTGGCCCGCGCAGCATGGTCATAAGACTTCGGTCGTAGACCCTAAAGACAACGCCTTTTGAAGCGTTGTGCTGTGCCAGACCAACGGAGCTAAGAATTCTGTTTTCAAGCTTTGCAGTTGTTGGAATATCAGGAGAACCATTCGCCAACGCTTCTGGGTCGGCTGCATTTGTAGTAACTCCCAAGCCAAAATTTGGACCGTAATTTCCTGCTTGATCTTTAACTTCAATCCCGATCGGGTTCGCTATCGTAAACGGTCGTCGAGAAGTTGCAGGATTGATCGCAACGCTTCGAAACGGCCCGTTCTGGGCGAACTGGGCATTTACGCCAAAGGAAACCACTCCATTGCCGGGAGGAAGTGCGTTGGTTCCGCTTCCTTGCAATGTATAGCTGAGAACTGCAAAACCATCGAGCACTTCACCGGATATAGGTTCAATGGGCGGATTTCCTGCCCCAATTTGAGGGAATGCTTTCGAGCGAACTACCAAGTTGCGAACCGCAACTCCTTCAGCACTGAATCGAAATTCAACTTGTGTACGCTCGCTAGGATCGGGGTTTGAGTCAACTTCCGCAGGAATGTTTGTGACAAGAGCATAAATCGTCTCGCCCCATTCAAATGCATTTGAACTGACTTCATTTGGCGCCGATCTCGCTTGCAAATAGGTCAGCTGATTCACATGGCCTTCCGGCAATCGGAGTCTTTCATAAGCAGTTTTCGTAATAAACTTAATCTCTCCGCCTCGGAAAGGAATGCCAGCAGGGTCGTTTGGCGGAATCAAGCCTTGGCCTGGAGTGCCGCCGCCACCCGGAATGACCCCGGCTGGACCGTTATGGAAGGCATAGAGCATTCCATTCGTATCTGTGCCGTACATCCAGTTGCGACCTACAGCAATCGAAGTCTCCATCAAACTCGTATTCGTTTCCCAACCCCAAGAAAGTCGGAAATTCGCTCCAAAAATGTTGCTTGTCGTTGCCTCGGCAAAGAGGGCGTTGAATCGTCCATCTTGAGTTGGAACCAGTACATTTGGAGCGGCTACAGGATTTCCACCAGTATCGAAGACGGTAAGTGGCGAGTAGGTAAGGTTTCCTAATACAGGACTGCCAAGCTCGTCTGTTGTCCACAAGACGGCACCGGTAGCCACGCTAAGTGCGGTTATCCAACGGTTGTCGTTTGCAACGACTACGGTGTCGCCTTGCGCCGCAAATTCACCAGCAGGAATAACTGTCGGACCGCTTACAAAATCGTCGGCATTGATGAAAGTTGTCCCAAGCCCGGAAGGATCCCATGCGGTTGTTCCATTGAATTCCCATTCAATCGCACCTGTCTGATCGTTGAGAGAAAAGAATCTACCTGCATTCTCCGATTGTGCTCGTCGAAAACCAACGAAAACCCGGTTGAATTCAACCGCCGGAGTCATTTCACAAGTACCCAATGTAGGAGCATTTGTAGCAGGAAATGCCCATCGAACGTTTGTCGTTTTGTTTCCAGGGTTGCCAGAAGCATCGAGCGCATAAATTCGGCCCTGAGTAGTTGGAACAAAGAGTGTTGGTCCAGCAGCGGTCACGCTAAACGCTACCGATCCAAATGCGGCTCCAAGGGTTCCTGGGCGAGCAATCGCCGGGTAATCGTCTGGGAATGACCAACGTCGCCGTGTCGTGCCCGGTGTGCGAGTTGTCAGGTTCATGTCGCCACGGCCGGACATTTCGACACAATAGATCCTTCCATTGGTCGCTGCAATGTACAGGTAGTCTTCTCCGCCGATTCTCTCAATCAATGCAGAGCTAAGGTCAAATCCTGTCGGCATTTGCGCAATGCCGTTCGGGCCGTCTTCGCCAGCAACTTGGTTAGGGTCAGTCCAGCCTGTATTGTCTGGATCAGGTGTACTTGGATATGTCCAATACACGTTTGTAGTGCCATCTGCGTTGCCAGCTGCATCGAGGCAGTAAAGCTTTCCATTTTCGGCGGCAACAACGACGACAGGACGGTCAATCAGTCCGCCAAGGCTGGGAACATTGACTCTCGCAATTACTTGAATTGGAGTTGAGTTAATCGCAGTATTTGTGGCACCGAGGAATCTGAGCTGATCCGCGTAGACTTTTCGGCCAAGTTCTGTAGCCGGACCCAAATTGGTGACACGAATTTCAAGCGCATTTAGCGTGTCGTGATTATATCTTCGTGTTCCAAGTCTCACCCATCCGCTAGATGCGTCTTGATCGACAACGATTGTGCTTGTTGTGACGCCTTCGTTTATTGTGTAGGTAACGTCACGGCTCAAAGTAAGTCCAACGGTCGAACCTGGCACCCACGCCCATACTTCATACGAACCGTCGGCTAATGTTGGCTGCCAGAGACAGTCTTGTGCAAGAATCGGAACATCTGTAACGTCGGAATCATGGAATCCGACCCCACGGAAAACGGGAGGAGCATTTTGTGCAGTCCACAATGGGCCTGCAGTGAACCCAGCACCGGCATCATCTTGATAAACTGTTAAGGATGCATCTTCTTCAAGCGGACTGAACCGCCAGATTTTGTTATTGGGCGCATCAAATCCGGGTGTTCCATCATGGGTGTAGGACGAGACAACGCCCTTTGTAATGGTTTCAGTTGTCGTCCCATTAATTGCAATAGAAAGTTCATTTAGAGCTGCAACAGTTCGAATATTTGGAACGCCCAAAGGATTGAG
>JANNJE010000329.1:0-2964 GCA_031405735.1 Armatimonadota bacterium
CGCATCTTCTCCATGATCGCCTGATTTGCTGCCTGCTGCTTTTCCTGAAGAGACTTGATTGAGGCCTTTTGCGGATCTGTAATGGCAAGCGCCTTTTGCAAGTCAACATCGTTCATAACAGCGCGATTTCCAGTAAGCTGCCATGAAATCTGCTTGAGTCTCTTCGATTGCTCAGGAGTTAAAACCTTGTCAATCTTTTCTTGTTGCTTCTTTTGGAAAGCTTGCATTTGAGCCATCATGGCTTCGCGATCTCCGCCGCCACCGCCACCTTGAAACATGGCTTGCATTTCTTCACGAGCAGCCGTATTGATCGCTTCAATCTGCTTGATCTGATCGGCTGTCAATTTAAGGTCGGCTTGAACGTCCTTACGGTTCAGTTGCTGACCGCCGCCCATGCCCCCGCGTTGGCCAAATCCGCCACGACCGCCGCCTTGGCCACCGCCGCCCTGTGCAAATGAAACTGTTGCTGCGGCTACGAGTGTTGCAGCAATTCCAAATAAAAATACTTTTTTCATGATTGTTCCTTGAGTCCTTAGGTTGTTAAGCCCGGGGAGGCTTCACTGTCCCACCGCCAGTCTTAGCTGGTTCTGACGAACCGATACCGGCCTTGTTCACTGATTCTTTTGTTTGCTTTGAAAGATTTTTGAGTTGCTCTTCTCGAAGCTTTCTTGCCTCTTCAGGATCACGTACAACTCTCGGTGTCAAGAAGACGAGCAATTCAGTTTTTACGTTTTGTTTGTCGGTGGACTTGAAAAGTTGTCCTAGAATTGGAATATCTCCAAGCAATGGGACCTTTTTGGTCGTTGCGCTTACTGTGTTCCGAATGATCCCGCCAAGGATGATAGTTTCGCCGTCTTTGACTGAAACAGTCGTGTCTGCCTGTCGTTGATTGATAATTGGCGCATTGAACGATGTAAAGCCCTGCAAGTCGTTGGCCTGCTGGTTGATATCCATCGTCACATAGCCGTTTGAAGTGATTCGTGGAGTAACAGTAAGCACAATTCCTACATCCTGAAAGGCATAGGTGAAAGTCAGATTTCCGTTCGGATCTTCTCTCGAGCTCAAGACATACGGAACACGCTGGCTGATGTTTATCGAAGCTTCAGAGTTGTTCGATGTAAAAATTCTTGGAGTGCTTAACACGTGGAACTTTTGATCGGTTTTCAAAGCATTGATAAACACACTGAAGTCGTTTCCAGCCAATGTGTACTTGAATCCTTCGCGCTCTGGATTCGCATTTCCAACTCCAAATCCCGTTCCACCCGAATGGCCAAAACCACCTTTGCTTGTGGAGAAATCCCATTCGACGCCAAGCTTCGTTGACGAGTCGAGCGTTGCTTCAACAATTAAGGTTTCGATCATGACTTGCTCAGGAATCTTGTCTAATTGGGCAAAAATCTGCCGAATTAGTTCTAAATTCTCAGGCGAAGTGACAACGATCAGACTATTTGTGTTTTGATCAGGAATAACTGTGATTTGGTTTGTCAAATCCCTTGTCGGGACTAGCCGACCTTGAGCGTCACGTCCCGTAGATTGACCAGTTGCAGGTCTATTTTGCTGACCTCCTCCACCGCCAAAAAACCCGCCTTGCTGAACTGCAATGCTGGTTTCTAATGCTCCATTGTCAATATCGGGATTGTTCAATAGCGCTTCGAGTTCAGCCTGGGTCATGCCAGTTTCGGCATTGCCACCACCAAATGCTCCGCCACCTCCACCGCCGCCATTATTTCGGGGTTGCTGATTGTTTCGTGGCTGGTTAGTGCCGGTTGCTCGGGCACCACCTGCATTGGTTCGGTTGGTTCCTGTTCGGGCGCCGAACGCCTGGTTCATCAGGTTTGCAATCTGATCCGCTCTTGCGTTCATCAGTGGAAACACAAATGTAGTTGATTCCATCTTGATGTCAACATCAAGCTCTTTGATCACCGTTTCCACAAGTTTCAGGTTGTCATCGGTAGCAGTAACGATCAAAGAATTTGTTCTCGGTTCGGCAACAACTGAGCCAAAAGCCGCTTGCGCGTTGCCAAATCGAAAAGCAGTTTGGAAGCGTTGCTCGATTGGAACTTGCTGGTTGCCAGACCCGCCTCGACCACGTGGCGCGTTTGCCGTTAAGACGTTCTGTACGGCTGCTGAAATGTCCTGTGCCACTGCAAATTCGAGTTTGAAGACTTTCGGACTCAAAGGCTGTTCAGTTTGCTTGTCAATCTGCTTAATAATATTTTCGATTGATGATTGCTGACTCTGTGGAGCATTTACGATTACGGTATTCGAAAAGTCGTCTGAGCTCGCTCGAACCGACTGCCCGCCTGTACTACGTCCTCCAAATCCGCCACCTGTTTGACCACCAAAACGGCCACCACGGCCCCCTTGAGGCTGGTTGCGGTTTCCTTGTTGCTGCTGCATTTGTTGCAGAAACTGGGTCATTGGGTCTTGTGCCTGAGCGAAGACATCGTTGAGCACTCTTGCAACTTGGGCTGCGTTGGCATATTGAATAGGATATACCTTGAGGCTTGTTTCACCGCCGCCAAACATCGCACGCATGGCCTCAGGAGACATAGTTGACGGATCAAATCCACCGCCGCCGCTATTCCGACCCCCTTGAGCATTGCGATTGTTCGTGTTCCGAATAATAATCAATTTGCCTTGATCCTGCATTTCAAAGCCTTTCAGCTTTAAGGTTGCGCTCAACACTTCGAATGCATCGTTTAGAGGCAATGGTTTTGCGCTGGTAATTGTTATTGGGCCAGTAAGTGTAGGGTCTTTGACAAGCGTTATTCCTGAGGTTTTGGAAAAAAGACTCAGAACCATGTCTACATTGGCATTTTTGAAATCGAGCTTCATCCGCGTTTTTGGATTCAGCTTAAATTTCTTCCAAGGTTCACTTGGACCGGTTGCTCCGCCACCAAAATCAAATTGCGCCGAGGCAAGGCATGTTGCCAAAGCCAGAGTGAGAATCAATGCATTCTT
>JANNJE010000330.1:0-10212 GCA_031405735.1 Armatimonadota bacterium
GAATTCAGCGTTTGGCGGACCCTGACAAGACAATCTTTGCGAGTTTGTTAGCGCTTCCTTCCGACGGCCGAAAATCTTCAAGATTGGCTTCTCCACTCATCCGCCCCAATTCGAAAAAGCTCTAGCACCAAGCCATGGTACCGATCTGTTTGACCTTGGTGCTTCAATCCGCATCGCTCAGCAACTCGCCAAGAAGCCTGGTTTTCCGCAAGTAAGATCGCAAAAATCTCTCCGAGTTCCACTTGCGAGACGCCGTATTCAATTGCCCCTTTTGCTGCCTCAGTCGCATAGCCATTTCCCCAATAATCAGGGTTCTGGTGCCAACCCACTTCAACTCGATCATCGTCTGGTAGCGGTTTCAACATTGTGCAGCCGATCACCTTTTGATCAAGCTTGTGCCAAATCGCCCAATGCCCAAGGCGCTTGTCCTTCCACATTTCGATGATGGGGGAAATTCGTTCTCTCATTTCGTCGTGAGATTGAACTGGCTCGCGATGCAGAAATCTCATTACTTCCGGTCGCGAATAGATTTCATAGAAATCTGGCACGTCATCCAAAGTAAGTTCTCGAACAACCATTCGTTCGGTTTCAAAAATTTGGCGCACTAGAGACCGAACGCTCCAGTAAGGCCCCCGCCAAAATCTTTAGAAATTGAAAACCACTTTCTGGTCTCATATTTGTTGCAGATTCGTGAAACAAGATCGTCAGTTTCACCACCTGGTGCATCAATTCTTGAAGTACTTGTTCCCAGCATCGCAGTTAGTTCCGCTACTGCGGCATCTGGGTCTTTCGTGCTGTTATCAATCTTCTCCATGATTTCAAGAATCATGCTCTTTGTCTCAGAAAGCACGAAATTGTACTTGTCTCTCGTTGGTACACATTCAGCAGGGGGAGGGAAAGCCAAAAATTCGTCGGTAAGCGTGGTCCATTCAGTCTTGTACGTTTCATTTTTCGACTTTATTGATTGTGCTGGAGTTTCGACTTCAGGGCTGTCCCCACCTGTCTCAGCGTCTCGCAATAGTCCTTTCAAGATCTCCATCGTTGCTCCTCCAGCTAGCGCGGACTTGTCCACAAGGGCTTGCGCAAACTGCTTCATTGCAAGTTGCCCTCGTTTCCTTTCAATTCTCTCCAAATGTTCAAGCCATTTCCGAACATCGTCTGGCATGACGGCATGGCTGTCATTGGCTCGTAGAGCACCAGGAGAACTATCGCCTTTCGCTTGCAAGATGCCCGATCCTGTGGATCCTTCCGCTTTCAGAGAATTGCCTGAGGAAGCACCTTCTGCGACAAGCGTCTTTCCTCCGCTGGATCGGCCGAATGCGCTCAAGATACGTGGAGTGCCTACAGCTGCAAACAAGATGAGCAGAACAAGTGTAATTCCGATTGCGTACTTCAGCTTCGTTGCCCGAAGCGAATCTGGGCCCGCTCGCATTGCCATAATCGCTCCGCAATTCATGCAGAACGCCGCACCCTGGGCGGCAGGTTGGCTGCATTTCGGGCAGTTCATATTAGATTAGACGTGTATTTGGGTCGGGGCGGTTCCTATCTTTGCAAGGGGTATGGGGGGGGTTGGGTTTAGGGTAATTGCTGCTAGTCACGGTTCAAATTCGGGGAGAAACTTGGTGGCCGAGTGCGATTTAGACCCTACACCCACTGCCCCATACCCTACACCCTATTTAAGGAACCGATCCATCCACCCCACATTCTCTGCAAGCCGATGCAGCCTCAAATCTGGCGGACCGTTTCGAGAGAGTCCATGAAACGTTGACTGAGGATATCGCACAAAGCGGCTTGGAACTCCCTGAGCCTGCAAAGCATGGAAAACCTGCTCACCTTGCTCAACGTTGCATCGAAGATCGCCCTCCGAGTGAATGACAAGTGTTGGCGTCTTCACATCTGTAAAGTACGCAAGAGGGGATTGTTTCCAAAGTGGAGCGATATCTTCAAGCGAACTCCAAGCACATCCGCCAAAGTAGCCGTCACGGTTGAACGGGAAGTCGCTCGAGCCAGCCATTGAAACTAAATTCGAAACGCACCGATCCGAAATGGCTGCGGCATAATCATTCGTGTGTCCGATCACCCAGTTGGTCATGTAACCGCCATAGCTTCCGCCCATCACACCGAGCTTTCCTGCTTGAATGAACGGCTGATGCTGCATCCAGCGAGTTACCGTTTGGACGTCGTCCCAATCCTTGTTGCCCCAATCTCCTTTGATTGCTGCACAGAATTCTTCTCCATACCCTTTCGACCCGCGAGGGTTGCTATAAACAACGACATACCCTTGTGCTGCAAATACTTGAAATTCGTGGAAAAACGCCCAACCATATTGGGTGTGCGGCCCGCCATGGATATGCAGAACAGCCGGGTGTTTCGTGCTCTGTTTCGCAACTTTTGGCATCATTACCCATGTGTGTACTTTTGCTCCGTCGGTGGAGTCGAGCCACATTTCGGTCGGTTCGCTCAGTTCAATTTCGTCGTGGAATTCTAGATTGAACTTCGTTAAAACCTGCGGTGTATCTACGTTCTTTGAGAGGTCGAAAACACCAACTTCTGGCAGCATGGTTGGATGGCCGTAGAGCACTCCAAACCTCTCACCATTGCCTGAAATGGAACCAGGAACAACTTGACAGTTGCCTTTGGATAGAAGCTTCACACCTCCTTTTTCGAGTTCGATGAACCCGATATGGTTCTCTCCATGCCAGCCGATTGAGGAGTATAGAGCTTTGCTGTCCGGCGACCACATAAGCGTTCCTTCAAACGAGGCCTCTTTCGAGTCGCTCAAAGTGGCAACATTGAGGTCGTAATCCTGCTTATCCGTAAGGCATCTGGGTTCACCCCCGGCCACAGAAACCACATAAAGCTTGGTGTTACGCACACCCCAAGGGTCGTCGTCGCTTACATCTCCTAAATAGCCGATCCATTTGCCATCTGGCGAGCATTGAAGAGAAGCTTTGTTGCCTTTCGGCAAACCAGGAAGCATCGTTGATTTTCCTTTCAAGTCAATTCTGAAAAGTTGATCGTTTGGCGGGTCGAAAGGTACATTCTTTGCCGCTGATCGAGCAACGATCAAAGCGCTGCTATCAGCCAACCAATCAAAGTTGTAATTGCCATCCCATGCTTCATTTGAGATTCGGTGGTGCTCGCCTGAAGCAACGTTGACAACGAATAGCTCGTGCCTTTCATTGAGAAAATATCCGTCACCATCGAGCCGATACCAAATGGTATCAATCTCCCTTGCAGGCATGGAAAGCCCTTTCGCTTCTCGTTCCTTGGCGGCAGCCTTAGTCCATCTTGCGTCAGTTTGGCGAAATGTGAATGCAATCCACTTACCATCTGGGGACCAGTCGTATGCACCTATTGAGCCTTCAGGCAGGTTCGTGAGCTTTCGAGCTTCGCCTCCATCAAGGCTCAACAGAAAGATTTGACCGATTTCATCTGAGCGGGCACTGACAAAAGAAATCTGCTTTCCATCTGGCGACCACTTTCCTGAGGAACTGCTCGATTCACCTTGGGTTAACTGAGTCGTCGAGCCTTCTTGATCAACCAAGTACAGGTGATTCAAATATTTGTTTTTCGCAGTAATGTGCTTCTTTCCAAACAGAATTCTGGTTCCATCAGGGCTGATTTGAGGGTCGCCGACATACTGGATTTTTAGCAAATCTTCGGCTTTGATAGGTCGCTTGGGCATTAGGAAAGCGTACCTAGGTTGTCAGGATTTGAATTCTCGAAAGGCATTCGTTTTGTCTGAGTTGGTTCGGGTCTACAAAGCCGAGGCTTTCTTCAGACGGTTATGAATGGCAAGCCACTCTGGATCCGATGGCGGGATTTCAACCACGATTTCGATAGGATTCAGCTGGTCGAGCCGAAAGAGAGCGTCATACAATTCGGCAGCATAGGCTTCTGAGTCAGTTGGCATTTTGATCTGCTTGTCTGTTGGTTCGCCAAAGGTCAACCCACAATCACTAACCGAAAGGTGCGAAACCAAACGAAGGGGAGCCTTCGGAGAATAGTGCTTGGAATACATTCCCGGAGACCGCACTTCATGATCGTTTGTACCCAATGTCACTTCGAAACCCAAAGTTTGCGAAATCTGTTCAATAGAAACTCCGCCTGGGCGCAGAACACTGACCTGCTCTGTTGTCAAATCAACAACAGTAGATTCAACCCCAATCCTGCACGGTCCACCATCAATGACCAAATCAGCTGCAGCTAGAATCTCTGGGTCAAGATGCTCAACCCTTGTAGGCGAAAGCCCCATAAAGAGGTTTGCGCTTGGCATCGCTAGAGCTGTGCCTGTACTCTGAATCACTTCAAGTGCGACTGTGTGATCTGGCATTCGAATGGCAACTGTGCCTAACCCGGCTGTTACAATTTCTGGCACACGTTTTGTTTTTGGAAGCACAACAGTGAGCGGGCCGGGCCAGAAAGCTGCAGCGAGCCTTTCTGCATTCTCGTTCCAATTCGAGACAAATGGCTTGGCGTCTTCGGATCGGGCAACGTGGACAATCAAAGGATTCTCAGGCGGACGGCCTTTGGCTTCAAATATCTTTGCCACCGCATCAGGACTGGTTGCGTCGGCAGCCAGTCCGTAAACAGTTTCAGTGGGCAGAATCACAAGTCCGCCAGCCCTGAGTATTTCCCCCGCTTTTTGGACCGCCTCGGCTGATGGTTTCACGATTTTCAAGAGTCTCCACCTGACAGAGAGTTGCGATAAATGGCTCGATCAACAGTCTTTCCCGACCAAAACTCCATTGAAAGCGCGCCCTGCTCAATCAGCATTTCTACGCCATCTTTCGTCCTCAATCCAGTGGCTCTAGCTCCTGCCAAAAATGGAGTTTCGGTACCGATCATCAAGTCGTACGCGAGGCAATTTGCGTCGGCTTCGTTCCACCTTAGGTTCAAATCAGCTTGAGAAACGCCAGAAGTGCAGTTTACAATGAGTCCATAACCAGAAACATTTGGGATTTCAACAACTGTGGCATCTACTGCTAATTCTTCAATTAGTTTCTGCGCACGCTCCGCAGTTCTGTTCCAGATCGAGATTCTGCAACTAGATTCAGCCAGTGCTGCAACGACAGCCCGCGCTGCTCCTCCAGCTCCAAGCACCAAACAGTTAGCTGGCAAGCTGAAGTTTGCAGTTTTGAGAGTAGCCAGAAATCCTGGAGCGTCGGTGTTTGTTCCTTCGCCCGATTCGAGGTTCAGCGTATTCAGAGCGCCGATTCTTCGGGAGTTTTCATCCATTGATGAAGCCCAATTGAATGCCGCAATCTTATTCGGAATAGTCACATTGATCCCCACGTAGCCTAAGGCTGCTAATTGTTCAACGGCAATGTAAAATTCTTCGAGAGGGACTTTAATCGCCACGTACTTCGCATCAATGCCCAGCGAATCTAGCCATGCCTGATGCATTTTTGGAGAAAGCGAATGCTCGATTGGATCGCCAATGACCGCATATCTGGCTTGTGGCGCGTTGCGCCATTCAAACCACGGATTCATCCGATCTCCGGCGAAACGCAAAGAATTTTTGTCCTGCAAAGTTCCAAAAGGCGACTGATGCCGCGGCTATGACCGTTGCGAGCCTCGCCCTGACTTTTTCGTCGCCAGGGAGCACATGAATGAGGAACGAGCTTATGACTACGTTGAGCAAGAGTCCGGTAACAGAAATCGCCAAAAACTTCCATAACTGCGAACCTCTGTCATGAGCACCTTGAATCTTGAACGTCCACTTCCGATTCCAAAGAAAGCTATTTGTCATCCCGAAGATCGCGCCAATCGTAGCAGAAATCGGAAAGAAAGCATCCTTTGGAGATTCAATATTCGAAAACAGTGAAGGAAACATTTTCGCGATTTCCGCGCCAGCGACGTCGCTCATCAAACCATTCCCGTAAGGAATCGAAAAGTGAACCGTCATCCGAACGCAGTAGTCTATAACGAACGATAGCCCGCCAACCACACAAAAGCGAAAGAACTGGCCCACGATAGGAGTGCGAGCCAAGCCCTGGACTCCCACTTTTTCAGTTGCCGCAATTTCCGAATCAGCATGAACAACATCGCTTTGCTCTATGTGGCGGTACAACGCCCTTCTTGCGAATCTTTCGCCCATTCGACTAACCTTTGTGCCAATAAAGTCGCGCCCAGAGGAAGGACGTACCCAAATCGCATCAATTCCAGATCGGTTTGCCCCTAATATGTCGGTGAAAAGCTGGTCGCCGATCATGATGGTTTCAATTGCTTTCACGTCAAAATCTTTCAGCGCTTGAAAATACATTTCACGGCTCGGCTTGAACTTTCCCCGAATCGCTTTGACTCCAAGAGCAGTTGCGATTCGCTCAAGACGATCTGGATTTCGGGTGTTGCTGAGAATGCAAAGTTCTAAACCAGCCGATCTTGCTTCCTCAACCCACAACTTTGTAGATTCTGGAATCTCTTCGCTTCGCCAGGGCAGAATCGTGTTGTCTACATCAATCAGAATCAGCTTTTTTCCTAGCTCGGCAAGCTCCTTTGGGTCAATTTCAAGGATCGAGACGCTTGCGGCGGTCGGGCTTAGCCAACGCAGAATCCCACCCATTTGGTCCCGGTTGAACTTGCCAGAAAGAAAATCGCTCATGGATTCAACGCCTTTAACGCTGCTTTTCGCTTTGCAATATTGCGCAGATGCTCGGGATAAGTTTTCGAAAACAGGTGGTATTTCTCCGGCATCGCAACATAGTACAAGAAGTTGTGCTTTGATGGGTTCTTAGCAGCGAGGATGCTCTTCAAAGTCGGCGAGCAAATGGGTGTAGGTGGCAGCCCCTTATGCAAATAGGTGTTGAACGGCGACTTCACGTTTCTCAAATCAGCGTAGGTCAGCGGACGCCACTCTTGCAGGGCGTAATTGATGCAAGCGTCAATTTCGAGTCGCATTCCCACTTTCAGGCGGTTGTAGATGATTCCGGCAACAATCGGCCTTTCGGAATCCTTTGCCACTTCAAGTTCAACTAAGCTCGCAACGATCAAAATTTCGTAAAGGTTGTCTGTCTTTTCAATATGAGGCATGACCCTCTTTTCGAAATTGTCGAGTTGCCTTTGAATGATTCCTTCTGCGCCCAAAAGCGGAGGAAAGTCGTAAGTGTCCGGGTACAAAAATCCCTCCAAGGTCTTCTTGCCTTTAACCGGAACTTTTGAATTCTCAAACCGATCCGGTTGCGCCCACATATCCATGTAATCCGCCGCAGTGGTTATATCAGCTCTCTCTAAGAGGTTTGCGGAGCGCCTTGCCCAATTGGTTTCTGGCATGCGAAACATCTGCCGAACTGGCTTCGAGAGCGCTAGATACAACTCATCTGGCTTCATACCGGGCCAAACTAGATACGTTCCAGATTTGACCTGATCCGGTGTTTTGTTCATCATCCCGTAGAGCCGCAAAGCGTGCCGGTTTCGGATTATTTTCCGATCCTGCAAATCTGCAAGCACTTTAACCATTCCCGCTCCTGAACGGTAGCGAACAAAAGTCTCTTTGCCTTTTGGAAGAGGCGAGAGTTCGCGTTGGAACCAAAACCAGCTCACTGCAGTGGCCCCGACTAGGAAAATGAGGATTCCGCAGCCAACTTTAGCTTTAGCTTTGCCTTTGCGCAAAAAACCTCTCCACAATGATCCGTGCGGCTTCGCCGTCTCTCAATCGTTTTCGCGCAGCTATTTTTTCGCCTTCTTTTCGCCAAACTTCGTCGGCTTCGTTGCTCGACCCAGATTCATCAACTTCGAAAACTCTCATTCCCGTTTCTCTAATTTGCTCAGCGAGCATCCCGCAAATCCGCTGCATTTTGGGATCCTCAGCATTCACCGGGATACCAAGAACAATTGCGTCTGCCTCCCATTTCTTGGCAAGTCCTGAGAGGGCAACGGCATCAACTTTGAGCGTTCCTGAAGGTGTCAAATTGAGTTGTGCCGTCACGATCATTGGATCGTCGCCGCCGATTGCGATCCCAATCTTCTTAGATCCAAAGTCTACTCCCAAGACTCTCACTACTTGAATGCCTCCAAAATGGTTTGGTGAAGCAAGCCATTGGAACTAACTAACTCTCCAGATGGCTGACTAGTTCCGGAAAAATTAGTAGCTTTGCCTCCTGCTTCTGAAACTAGCAAACGAACGGAAGATATGTCCCATCGTGCTACAACCGGGTCAATCATTGCTCCGGCTCTGCCTGTCGCCACCAGGCAATGGCCGTACGCATCGCACCAGGTTCGAATGGCTCGGCACTTCGTAGCAAGCTGTAGAATTCCCTCCAATTTTCCGTTCTCTCGTAAAAAGGTCTGCCCCCCGCAACAAATAGTTGCCTCGGTCAAATTCGAAGTGGATGAAACCGCAACTCTGCTTCCATTAAGAAAACAACCTGCGCCCAATTCAGCATAAACAATTTCGTCCAGTGCTGGAAAATAGGCAACTGCAACTTGGGCCACAAAATCTACTTCATAGCTGATCAATGTCGCAAAAAGGGGAACACCGCAAATGAACGACTTGGTTCCATCAATCGGGTCAAGAATCCAGCCAGTCCCGCCTGTAGAGCCACCAAACTCTTCTCCCAAAATTGATTCGCCTGGGAAAACGGTCTCGATTCCTGCGCGAAGGATCGTCTCAGCTTCCCTGTCGGCACCCGTTACTGGCGAACCGTCCGCCTTTGCTTCAACAGAGACGTCTGTTTGAAAGTGTTCCAACGTTGACTGTCCCGCAATCGTTGCTGCTTCAATTGCGAAAACGAGACGTGGAGACATGGGTTTGAGTTTACTCGGGGCGAAAGGCATCGGAATGATGTCGAACGCCGGTCGGGTCAATTGCAACCAAATCGAATCGCACTTGCCGATCAGAACTCTCGAATTCTGCAAGATACCGCCTTGCAGCGCGGAAGATTCGTTCTCGTTTCTTGTCGTTCACCGATCCTTCAGGCGCAAACGAACTAGAATTTCTTCCCTTAACTTCAACGAATACCAAGATTTCTTTGTCCAGCGCAACAATATCAATCTCCCCACCACGGCACGAGTATCGCCTTTTGACAATTGTGAACCCCTTGGAAAGAAGGAGCAAAGCAGCCTGATCTTCAAACTCCTTGCCCTTCAATCGAGCGTCAGGCAAAGTTGCAACTCCGGCTTGAGAGGCGAGAATGACATCCTATGAATAGGGCAGGGCCCGTGCAGTCGGATAGCTTCCAAGTGTTCCGGCGTCCCGTATCCAAAGTGGCTTGCAAATCCATATTCTGGGTAGAGCAAATCCATTTCAACCATGAAGCGATCTCGAGCGCACTTTGCCAGAATGGACGCAGCGGAAATGCAAGTTTCCTTTGCGTCTCCTTTGATAATGGCTTCTCCGGGCATTTTCAGACCTGGTGGCACCTGAATTCCGTCAATCATGACCCGTTCTGGCATGGTAGCAAGTCCCTCGATTGCCCTTGTCATGGCAAGAAAAGTTGCTTGTAGGACGTTGATTTCATCAATGACATTTGAATCAACGAATTGAATGCACCAAATGGTTTCAGCTTTGATTCTAGGCTCAACTGCTTCTCTCTGTTCTCGGCTGAGTGCCTTTGAATCCCCCAGCCCTTTTGCGTCAAATCCTTCAGGCAGAATAACTGCCGCCGCGACAACTGGGCCAGCCAGCGGTCCACGGCCTGCTTCGTCAACCCCTGCTATCTGTGTTCGATTGAAAATTTGTAGGCTCATTCAAATTGCAAAGACGGCTCAAGTTCTCTAAAAACGGCTCCTTTTCCTGCCATTCGACCGAATTGTGGAAAACATTTTGAATGCCGTTCACGAGTCGCTGGCGAACTTCTTCAAGAGCGATCTCAGTTCCAAGTTCTCTGGAGAGCGAGGTGACTCCATAGCCCTCGATTCCGCACGGCACGATCCATTCAAATGGAGCAAGGTCATTTGAGACATTCAAAGCAATCCCGTGCATCGAAACCCATTTGCGAACTTTGATTCCGATGGCGCAGATTTTTTGATCATCAATCCAAACTCCGGTGTGCGGGGCAAATCTACGCCCTGTCAAACCGTACCCGACTAAGGTCTCAATTACCCAATGCTCTAGATTTCGAAGCCACAGGTGGAGGTCCTTTCCATACCATTCCAGATGAAAGATTGGATAGGCAACTATTTGCCCTGGCCCGTGATAAGTGATGTCGCCGCCCCTGTCAGTAGGTTCAATCGCAACTCCCAGTCGCCCGTATTCCTCTAATGTCATAG
>JANNJE010000331.1:0-1061 GCA_031405735.1 Armatimonadota bacterium
GCCTAACAGCCACCTGTCGTGCGACACCAAAACAAGGGTGCCCTTATAGCTCTTCAACATTCCTGCAAGCGCTTCCCTCGAATCCATATCTAGGTGATTCGTGGGCTCATCCAGAACCAGCAAATTCGGCTTCATTTGAACCAATCTTGCAAGAGAAAGTTTGTTCCTTTCGCCACCGCTTAGCGTTTTCGTCGGGCGGAACACATCATCGCCTGTGATCAAAAAATTGCCCAATAGGTCGCGGGCAGTTTGCGGAGTCATGTCGCATTCATAGACCAGGAACTCAATAGGAGATTTTTCGAGATCGAGGTCTTCAGCATCTTGCGAAAAATAGCCAACCTCAACATTCGCACCAAACTCTGCCGTGCCAGAATTCGCCTCTCTTAGCCCAAGTAAAACCCGGATCAGCGTTGACTTGCCGGTGCCATTATCGCCAATAACCCCCCAACGTTGGCCGATGGAAACCGTCCAATCTAGATTCTCGATTAGCTTTCGTTCCCCAAAGGAGACGGAGATCTTCTTTGCTTCAATTACCTTATCGCCGCTTCGCTTCGTGGGCGAGAGATTGCCCTTGACACCCTTTTCGGCGGTTGGCGCGATTACCTTCTGCGCCGCCAATTTGTTCATGTGTTTTTGCCGGCCTCGTGCTTGCGCGGTTCGCTGGCTGTTCATGAACCTTCGAACAAATTCGTCGAGCTTTGCAAGCTGTTGATCTTGGCGTTTGGCAACTTCCGCCAGTCGAATGTCTTCTTCAGCCCTCAATTTTCGAAATTTGGCAAATGGTCCAGGGTAGCTTTTGACCTTTCCATCTTTCAATTCAAGAAACCGGTCACCAATATTTTCTAAAAATGCACGGTCATGACTGACGATAAGCACTGCGCCCGGATAGTTCTTCAGCCAGCCTTCGAGCCATTCCGCGGCTTGTAGGTCAAGGTGGTTGGTAGGCTCGTCAAGGATCAGTAGGTCAGGCTCTTCCAGAATCTGTCTGGCCAAAGCAAGCCTTGTCCGTTCGCCTCCGCTCAGTGCAGAAGCAGGTTTGTCAAAATCGGCGTCGGCAAATC
>JANNJE010000332.1:0-2565 GCA_031405735.1 Armatimonadota bacterium
TTCTCCTCGCGTCCGATGTTGTAAGAGAACAAGACCTTGTCTTGAGGCATGTCCAATCCTGCAAAAGGTGGAAAGCGCTTAATGTCCTTCACCCTTGAATCTGAGCCAACCATGTTGGACTGCCCCGCGAAGATGAAAACGCGAAGGGTCTTCGTATCGGTATCGGAGTTCGGTGGTTCGGCGCTGTAAGCTAACACTGGAAGCAGTGATAGAGTGACAAGGGATATGCGGATGTGTCTCATGGCCGGTTAAAGTGATTACCTTGGTGCCGTGTTCGCACCTTGTCTGTGGGCTTTATGGGATAAGACTTCCCGGCAGTGGTGCTGAATTCCCAGGTCTTGTCACCGCACACGAGCCGGCAGGGGAGGCCGGCCCTAGAATGGATCACTGCCTTGGTCAAGCTGCCGTTTTCCCAGGTGATGTTTACCTCGAATCCGCCCCGGGCGCAGATACCTTTGACCTTTCCGGTCGGCCACGCTTTGGGTAGTGCGGGAAGCAGATGAATCTGACCCGCGTGGCTTTGCAAGAGCATTTCGCAATAGCCTGCAGTAGCGCCAAAATTTCCGTCGATCTGGAATGGTGGATGAGAGTCGAGCAAGTTCGGATAGACGCCGGCGCCACTCTCGCCGTAGATGGTTTTCGTCTCGAGGACCACGTTGATCAGGCTCCTAAGCATGGTGTAGGCGTGATCGCCGTCCCAAAGCCTAGCCCAGAAATTGATCTTCCATGCCCGGCTCCACCCAGTGCTCTGATCGCCACGGGCCTGCAATGAAACCCGGGAAGCTTCCGCTAGTTCAGGTGTACCGGCCCGGGTGATCTGACGGCCGGGGTACAACGCGAACAGATGGGAAACGTGTCGATGTGTATCGTTTGGATCGTCTCGGTCGGTCTCCCACTCTTGTAATTGACCCCATTTCCCGATCTTCGGCTTGAGCAACTTATCACGCAGACCTGCGATGTGATCGCGAAACTCCTTGTCATCGCCAAGGATATCGGCGGCCTCAATCGTGTTGGTGAACAAGTCGTAAATGATCTCTTGATCATAGGTCACGCCCTCCTCGGCAGGGCCGTGCTCTGGCGACCAACCGTCCGGTGTGACAAGTGTTCCATCCGGTCGCCTTTTCAGATGGTCGTCCCAGAACTGACAGACTTCCTTAAGAACGGGATAGGCAGTATTACGAAGATAGGTCTTGTCGCTGCCAAAAGCAAAATGCTCCCATAGATGCTGGGCGTACCAAGCGCTGCCAGGTGGATTCCATTTCCAATATGAAATACCGCAGGCGTTGTTCATGGTTTGGACGGTCCAGCCCCGGACATTGCCATACTTCCTCTGGGTGTTTTTTGCACTAACCTCGCGGATGCTAGTGACGTAATCGATCAACGGTCGGTGGCATTCAGCTAGGTTGGACGGCTCGGCTGGCCAGTAGTTCATCTCGAGGTTGATGTTAGAGTGGTAATCGCCTGCCCAGGCCGGTTGGTTGCTATCATTCCAGACTCCTTGAAGATTGGCCGGCAACGAACCGGATCGCGAGCAACTGATAAGAAGGTAGCGGCCAAACTGGCAAAACAGCGCTTCAAGGTCTGGGTCGGCTGCCCGGTTATTTGCATACTCCTGCAACCGAACCAGCGTGGTCTTGGCGAGCTGGTCTGGCGCAGTTGCTCCCACATCGAGGGAAAAGCGGCTGAAGAGGGATTGAAAATCCTTTAGATGCCTCGCCACAAGATCTTTTACGTGTCGCCTGGCAGCGGAATCCACCTTTTTAGTGACAGCAGCGTGGGGATGTTCGCCTATCCACTGCTTAGAGTGATCTTGGAGGAAGTTCGTGCCCGCGCCAAGAATCAGGGTCAAGCTATCACATCGATCGAAACCCAAAGCGATCGCCGGCACCGCAATGTCCCATGGGTTGTTTGCGGACGGCTTGTCTTGCGTGGCCTTAATCGTGCCATTCTTGTTTTGCACCCGCAGTTGGGCCTCATACTCAAAACCATTCCCGATCTTGCCCACAGAGCTGAGCTTGTTGCCATCTGCATCAATTCGGGCCTGATGCATGTCTGCAAGTTGAATATGGCCAGTGTAGGCAGCGGGCTTGTCTGCGGTTAATTGAAGAACAATGACTCCATCGGGATGACTGGCGAAGGCAGTGCGCTGATATTGAACACCGTTGTACTCGTATGTCACCTGATGGACGGCGCGACTAATGTCGAGTTCCTGCCTGTAATTGGTTACCTTGGAAAAGTCATGGCCGAGATGGATGAGAATGTCGCCAAATGCCTGATAGGCCCCCAGATCTTGGCCTTCATCTCCAAGACCCTCTGCGGCCATACGACCGCCGGACCAAAGACTGATCTCATTGAACTGGATCCGTTCGACTTCGGTGCCTCCAAAAAGCATCGCACCCATCGGTCCGTTTCCGATAGGGAGGGCCTCTGTCATCCAAGATTTTGCCGGGCGGTCATACCTCAAGCATAACTTGCCCGAAGCGTCTGCAAAGGCAGGTTTCTTCTGTGCCAACTCTGACCGGATGCGCTTCAGCCGCGTTGGAGCCGATGTACATGGCGACTTTG
>JANNJE010000333.1:0-4448 GCA_031405735.1 Armatimonadota bacterium
CACCTTCTCCCTTGATGGGAGAAGGACTGTGAACGAAGAGAACTGGGATGAGGGTGGGCCCAACTGCCAACTTCCAACTGCTAACCGCTAACCGGCAGTTTCCTCCCCAACAGCCTGAATCCCATAAATCGTCGAGGCCAGTGCACCCCCAAGCAGCGGCCCGAGGATGTAGATGAGCAGATGATCCCAGCTTCGATTCTCAAAGATCACGCCCATCGCCGTTGCGGCAAAACCAACGGCAGGGTTGAACGCCCCGCCCGATATCCATCCGCCAGCCGAAGCCGCAATGCCAAGAGTCATGCCAATCGCCAGCCCGTAATAGCTGTTGCCCGCTACTTTCTTGTTCACAGCGGTATGAAGTACGACCAAAGCAAGGAACATTGTAAAGAAGATTTCGACTGCTAAAGCTTGAGTAGTTGTAAAGTCTTGCGCTGTTACCGGGTTCATACCAGGCTTGATTCCGCCGGAAGTCGCTGTGATCCATCCGCCAAACCCGAACGCCGCACAACCGCCCAGTAGCTGGGCGATTACATAGGCGAGGAAGTCTTTGAACTCCATCTTTTTCTGCATCCAGACAGCCAAAGAAACGGCAGGGTTAAAGTGCCCGCCAGAGATATGTCCGCCAAAATACACTGCGCACATGAGCGCTAGTCCGACCACAATTGGGGTGAAAGGGCTGCCCGATGGCGCCATCAGAGCGATCACGCTCATAAATAAAAACGAACCCAAAAACTCGGCAAGAACCTTCATGGTGTGCTCCTTCTCGTATCGGCAAAGACGGGTGAGGAATGGGGAAGGGTGCTTCGATAGCGATGAAGTACAATCGCATAAGTAGCCGTGATGGATTTCGCCAATTAAATTGTCTTTGAAATGTCTAATCTGTTGAGCATGAAAACTGACAAGTCCAAACCAATATACGTTGTAGATTTGTTCTGTGGGGCAGGTGGTCTAACAAGAGGACTGTTAGATTCCGGTCTGAATGTTGTGGCTGGTTACGACATAGACGGATTTTGCAAACACTCATTTGAAACAAATAATTCACCAGCAAAATTCATAGAGAAGAGCATATGCCAAATCTCCAAAAAGGACATCAAATCTCATTATCCCTCTAAAGGCTGGAATGTCCTAGTCGGCTGTGCACCATGCCAACCGTTCTCAACATACACGCAGGGCAAAACCGATCCTGAAGATCACCGATGGTCACTACTGCGGGAGTTTATGCGACTAGTGACCGAATCGAAACCAGCCATTGTAAGCATGGAGAACGTGGTTGGACTGCAGAAGCATATCGTCTTTGCAGAATTCATTGCGAGGCTTTCGTCACTTGGATACCATGTGAATGTCAGCAGGGTGTTCTGTCCCGACTATGGAATTCCACAAAATAGGACTCGTTTAGTTGTTCTTGCATCGCGATTAGGGGAGATTGAATTACAAAAGCCGACCTGCAACTCAGATAGTTTTATGACAGTTCGAAAGTCAATTGGTAAGTTAGCGCGGTTAAGTGCTGGTGAAGCTGACCTCACAGACCCGTTACACCGCTGTTCACGTCTTTCTCGACTGAACAGGAAACGGATGGCACTGTCCACACCAGGCGGAACTTGGCGTGATTGGCCGAAGAAACTTATTGCACGTTGCCATAACGAAGAGTCCGGACTAACCTACGGGAGTGTCTACGGGAGAATGAAATGGGATGAACCGAGTCCAACGATCACCACTCAGTTTTTCGGATTTGGTAATGGTCGATTTGGGCATCCAGAACAGGACCGTGCACTTTCCCTTCGAGAGGGCGCGATTTTACAAACGTTTCCAGCCAACTATGAATTTCTTGGTCCAGATTCCGAATTCAGTATGCGCCGCCTTGGCGGTCTCATAGGAAACGCCGTTCCCGTTAAACTTGGCCAAGTAATTGGCTCTACAATTAAGGAGCATCTAATAGCTCATGAATCCTGAACAACACTTTACATTCCAAATCTCATTGACCGTTTTAGATCACTTGGGCAGGAACCTGTATCGTAGCTCTTCAACTGTATTGGGAGAAGCGATTTCTAACGCATGGGATGCGGATGCAACTAACGTCCATATCTATCTTGATAAAGATGCTGGCACTCTAGTTGTCAAGGACGATGGGATTGGAATGAATGCCAACGATTTTCAAAACCGTTTTCTAAAGATTGGATTCTCTAAGCGAAAGGACGGAGGGAATAAGTCTGCCAAGGGTAGACCATATATCGGTCGTAAGGGAATTGGAAAGCTTGCATTGCTTTCATGTGCAGACAGAATTACAGTCGCTTCAAAACAATCTGGAAAGGACTATGTCGGTGGAACCATTGACAATGGCAACTTAGACAATGCGATAACAAGTGATCTTGAAGCGAGTGAATACGGGCTTGAGACATTGAATGAAAACGACTTCTCAAAGTACACAGAAGGGCACGATAATGGAACGATTATTATCTTGGAAGGATTCAAAGGTGGCATAAGAAATTCTGAAGGTTATCTAAGAAAACTAATTGCTTTATACTTTAAGTTTGCGCTTGTCGACCCAGACTTTGTAATCTTCCTCAACGGCAACAAGATTAGTGAAGTTGACCTCCAAGACTTGGCTGATTCAACTGAGTTTCTTTGGAGGATAAATGTGTTTAAAGACCCATACATTGATAAGGGAATGCAGAACCTCAAAGAAGAAAAAGCTGTCACCATGAAAATCGCCGTTCGAGGGTTCATTGCCTCCGTTCGTAAACCGAGCAATCTCACAATAGCGAATGCAGATGAAAGGGTGTCGGTTGACCTTTTTGTCAACGGCAGAGTCCGTGAAAGGAACATTCTCAAGCACATTCCTACAGCGCGTGTTGCCGAAAGTTACTTCTATGGGCAGATTCATTTCGACGGTCTTGAAGGGGATGTGGACAGGTTCACTAGTAGTAGAGAAGGTGTTGTCGCTGATGATCCAGAATTTAACAGCTTTTTGTCCAATCTGAGAAAGCTGGTTCTTGCAATTGTTGACGATTGGGACACGCTCCGTCGGGATTATCGTGAAGAAGGCGATTCCGAGAATCTGAGTGTCCCGCCGAGAGTTCGAAAATCTGAAGAATTAGTAAATACGGTTGCAGAAGACTATGAACTACCCACAGGATGTCACGCTAAACTTACAGTAGACGGATGGGTCAAAGACTTGCACAATGACGCGTCCCATAACGTCTCGTCCTACGCTGAGTGCTTCGTTTCTGAGAATTTGATTCGCAAGTACATTGAACACAAGCAGCTCCCTCATTCGACCGAGGCCGAAACTGAAGCTACTAGGTGGAAACGTATAGAGTCAGAGAATAAGAATAAGGGGAACATTAGTATCGACATTCGTGCAAATGATGGGACACTAAGTTATTTGTCCATGGACGACCTTGCAAACATGATTGACAAGACAAGGCAGCCCCTTGTCGAGTCTGCACTTAGCCGTGATGCAAGGGAGTACAAGCCGATTCGCGATGCATGTGCTCACACCGCGCTGCTTACAGCAACCGCAAAGTTAAGGCTTTCGGCTGTCTATGAAAATATTAAGGGGCGATTGCGGACCCTACTAGAGGCAATTTAGTGTTTTTGTATGCCCAATCAACCCCCAATCCTCTCGATTGCACCTCCCCAAGCACCGATTGGAGCTCGTCTAGCGACAATTTCTCCACTTCCACGACCAATTTCTCCTCATCTGGACAGAGTTTCTCAATTACTGCGAACAATTACTCCTCCATGGGCAGCAATTTCTCCATTCCCATGATCAATTATCCATCGCCTTGGAACGATTTCTCCTCTCCAACCTCCCATTTCGACTCGCCATGAAGCCATTGGAGCTTGCCAAGCTGGGATCGAAGCTTTCCGGGCAATTCTTGAAGCTCTCCTAGCAACTGTTGGAGCATCTCTGCGAGCAACTTTCATGCATCTGGTAGCGATTTTTCACCCCCAGCTGACATATTCCAATCGGTTGGCAAGAATCTCCATAAGGCAAGACTGTATCAGAACTCTAGTTCGGAAAATTTGCTATCAAATTGACAAAAAACAAACACACTTTTTCGTAAAGTTGGCGTATCATAAAGGCGTCGAAGGGCGATTTTGCTTTGTTCGACCGGATTCGGAAGTATTCGGATTTGTTCTGATTGCTTTGGATTCGTTTGGACAGGCAAGGGATAAAACCCTCCATCCCCTAGCCCCTTCCTCCCAAGGAAGAAAGGGGAAACTCGGAAAGCGAGCAAGGGAAGGGGAATCGTGTGCTTCGGCAAGGAGTGGCACATGCCTATCTCGTCCATCGGGACGGTTGTCCCAACGATGCAGGAGTTCAATACTCACTGGATCGCCGTTAAGGACGTCGGCCTGCCGGATCTGACCATTTTTGGCGGATTTACGCAGGCTGCCTTTGACAACATGATCACTACGGTTGACGCCGCGATTACTGACACAAT